>CBFGVM010000016.1:0-21065 GCA_965652015.1 uncultured Alphaproteobacteria bacterium | reverse complement strand
ACAATTGGACCGGCAACCGCATCACCTGCCGCGACTGGTTCCAGCTCTGTCTCAAAGAAGGGCTGACGGTCTTTCGGGATCAGGAATTTTCCGCCGATCAGCGCTCGCGCGCGGTCGAGCGCATCGGCGATGTACGCGGGCTGCGGACCCACCAATTCGTCGAGGACGCAGGTCCGCTCGCGCATCCCGTGCGGCCTGCGCTCTACCACGAGATCAACAATTTCTATACGGCGACCGTCTACGAGAAAGGCGCCGAGGTCGTGCGCATGCTGAAGGTGTTGCTCGGGGCAGAGAATTTCCGCAAGGGCATGGACCTCTATTTCAGCCGTCACGACGGCCAGGCTGCAACCGTCGAGCAGTTCGTGCAATGCTTCGCCGACGTATCGAGCACTGACCTCACCCAATTCATGCTCTGGTACTCGCAGGCGGGCACCCCCGAGGTCGTCGCGACCGGCAGCTACGATGCGGGAGCAAAAAGCTATCGGCTCGAGCTCGCGCAGAACGTCCCCGCAACGCCTGGCCAGCCGAGCAAGCAGCCGATGGTCATCCCCCTTACTGTCGGTCTCGTCGGACGCGAGGGGCGCGACCTGCCACTCAAGCTCGACGGACGAGTGCTGGAGCGTGGCGTGCTCACCTTGACCAAGTCTGTCGAGACGTTTGCGTTCGCGGACGTCGCCGAGCGACCTGTGGCTTCACTCAATCGTGGATTTTCCGCGCCCATCAAGCTTTCCGCCAATCTTTCCGCCGACGATCTGCGGTTTCTCGCCGCGCACGATGCTGACCCGTTCAATCGATGGCAGGCACTGCAGACACTCGGGACGCGGCTGCTCGTCGACAATACCGCAGCCTTGCGCGCAAGCCACCCGGCGCGCCACGACCCCGGCTTACTGGACGCGCTCAGCGCGACGCTTGCCGACGGTGCGCTCGAGTCTGCCTTTGTCGCGCTTGCGCTGACGCTTCCGGGCGAGGCGGAGATCGCACGCGAGATCGGTCACGACGTCGATCCCGATGCCGTGTTCGCGGCCCGCGCCGCATTGCGCGCGGCGGTCGGCGAATATCTCGCGGGACCGCTGTTCGATCATTATCGCCGGCTCTCCGAACACGGCCCGTATCGGCCGGATGCGGCGAGCGCCGGCCGCCGTATGCTGCGCAATACGTGCCTCGATCTTCTGGTGGCAGCGCGCCGACCCGAGACCATTTCGCTCGCGAACCGCCAGTACCAGGCCGCCGACAATATGACCGACCGGATGGCGGCGCTTTCGGCGCTGTCGCTCTGCGATGTGCCCGAGCGCGCGGCCACGCTCGACGATTTCTACGCCCGCTACGCCGACGATCCGCTGATTGTCGACAAATGGCTCACGTTGCAGGCGACGATTCCGGAACCGGCCACGCTGGATCGCGTCAAAGCGCTCACCAGCCACCGTGCGTTCTCGTTCGCCAATCCCAATCGCGTGCGTGCGTTGATCCATGCCTTTGCGCTGGCGAACCAGAAGGAATTCAATCGCGCTGACGGCGCCGGCTACCAGTTCATCGTGGACACGGTGCTGGCGCTCGACCCCAAGAATCCGCAGCTTGCAGCACGTTTGGTGTCGGCCTTGAAGAACTGGCGCATGCTCGAGCCGGTACGACGCGAGCGCGCGGAAGCGGCCTTGCGGCGCGTAGCAACCGCGCCTTCGCTTTCGCCGGACGTCGACGACATCGTGCGACGCGCGCTTGCCAAGGGCTGACGCACGCCACGCTCCGGAGCCCGTCCGCGTCTTCAGCTGGTCCGCTCGGCACGAAACATGAACGGCAGTTCGTCGGCCCCTGAGCCGAAAGGTCTTTTGAATCAGGGACAAAGCTCGGATTCATCAATCTTGCAAATTCGTTAATTTTCCGCTCGACAAATCGCCATCTTTCGATTCCAATCGAAAGTGATTCGGAGAGATGCGGCACATCCTTCCGATGAAGATGTTGGGGACCCGAACGGAGGCGAGGCATGGCGCGCGCCGAAGTCGCGAGCGCGTCCGTCAGCTCTGATTCAATCAAGGGACTAGCTCAGTCGATCGCCAAGCCGGCCTATCGGCGGCTGCTCACGGCTGAGCCGGCCTTGCGACGCGCCGTTCCGGCGCTGATCATCGCATTTCTGCTGACGATTTGCGTCGGTGCGATCGTGCAGGTGCTGGATCATCGTCGGCAAGCGATCAACGACATCGTCAAGCAGATCGAAGGCAGTGCCGATTTTCTGGTCGAGCGCCTGCAACGGCTGGAACAGCCGAAGGGTGACAAGCCCGATCGCCGGCTGCAGAGCGAACTCGAGCGCACGATGCCGTCGTGGGGGCGCGCGCCGGGCCGCCAAGTCCTCGTCGCCAACTCCGAGGGCGTGATCGTAGCCGGCATCCGCCACGAGCTTGTCAGCAATGCCGATGGCACGACTGGCGCGAGCGCGCCGCTCGAGGCTGGGATGGTCGGACGGCGGCTGATCGACGTGCTCGGCCCCACGCAGCCGCTGACCACGTTCGGCGCTGCCGCGGGGGTGCTGGAAATTCCGCTCGCTGACGGCAGCCTGGCCTATGGAACGGTGCGCAGCCTTTGGTCGGAGGGCGAGCTTGCAATCGTGCATGGGCGCGCCGATGCGCTGGCCGCGTGGGCTTCCGACACAGCGCTGACGGTCACGCTTTCCGCCACCACCGGCTTCGTGGTGCTCATTCTCGGCTTCGCCTTTCACTGGCAAGCGACCCGCGCGCGGGAGGCCGATCAGATCTACGAGACGGTCCGCTCGCGCATCGATACGGCGCTTAACCGCGGCCGCTGCGGGCTGTGGGATTGGGATCTTGCACGCGGCCGCGTGTTCTGGTCGCATTCCATGTTTGCGATCTTAGGCCTCAAGCCACGCGACACACTGTTGAGCTTCGGCGAGGTCAACGCCCTGGTCCACCCGGAAGATATCGATCTCTATGGCCTCGCCGCCCAACTCGCCGACGCCAGCGCGACCCTGGTCGATCACGCCTTCCGTATGCGCCATGCCAACGGCAATTGGGTGTGGCTGCGTGCCCGCTGCGAGCTGGTCCAGCAGTCGGGCGACGGCGGGCCGCACCTGATCGGCATCGCCGTCGACATCACTGAACAGAAGACATTGGTGGAGCGCACCGTGGAGGCGGACTTGCGCTTGCGCGACGCCATCGAGACGATTCCCGAGGCATTCGTAGTCTGGGACGCGCAGAACCGCCTCGTCCTGTGCAACTCGAATTTCCAGGAGCTTCACAACCTGCCGGACGATGCGATCAAAGCCGGCGCCTCATACGAGTCGGTGGTAGCGGCCGGACGCAAACCGGTGGTGCGCTCCAAGGTCACGAGCGAGGGTCAGAGCCCCGGCGCCCGTACCTTCGAGGCTCAGCTCGACGACGGGCGCTGGCTGCACATCAGCGAGCGGCGCACCAAAGATGGCGGCTACGTCTCGGTCGGCACCGACATCACGAACATCAAGCGGCATGAAGAGAAACTGATGGAAAGCGAGAAGCGCCTGATGGCAACGGTTGCCGACTTGCGCCACTCGCAACAGAAGCTGGAGCGGCAAGCCGAGGAGGTCGCCGATCTCGCCGAGAAGTATGCCGAGGAGAAGACCCGCGCCGAGGAAGCGAGCCAAGCCAAATCCAAGTTCCTCGCCAACATGAGTCACGAACTGCGGACCCCCCTCAACGCCATCATCGGGTTCTCCGAGATCATGGAGTCCGGCATGTTCGGTCCCTTGGGCTCGGATAAGTATCGCGAATACTGCACCGATATCCATCAGAGCGGCCAATACCTGCTCGACGTCATCAACGACATCCTCGACATGTCCAAGATCGAGGCCGGGCGCATCAGGCTCGATGCCGAGCCGATCGAGCTCGAGCCCTTCCTCAACGACGCCATGCGGGTGGTATCCGGCCGTGCAAACGACAAACGCCTGAAGCTCACGGCCCGGATCGGCCGCGGCATCCGCTTGAGCGCGGACCATCGTCTGCTCAAGCAGATCATGTTGAATCTGTTGTCCAACGCGGTGAAATTCACGCCGGAGGGCGGTCGCGTCACCGTTCGCGCGCGCAAAACGGCGAGCGGCTGGGTCAGCATCTCCATCGCCGATACCGGCATCGGCATTCCGGAGGAAGCACTCGCGCGGCTGGGGCGGCCATTCGAGCAGGTCGAGAGTCAGCTGACCAAGAGCCATCAGGGCTCGGGTCTGGGGCTCGCGATCGCGAAGTCGCTCACCGAGCTGCATCACGGCAGCATGCGAATCCACTCGACGCCGGGGCGCGGTACGATGGTGCTTTTGCGGTTGCCGATAAATCGCGCAGCCGTGCAGAAAGAGGAGCTGGCGGAGGCCGCGGCTTAGTGCGTAGAATCACGAACCGGTCGTAAGCACGTGCGCGGAGCGCCGTGCTCCTCGTTCTCTCCCTCTCACCATCACGTTCGCTGGTGACCGATCGATGCGCGTGGCTCAAGCTGACGCGCCCAGGATCCGATTGAAGCTTGCACGCACCTTGGCCTGCGTCTCAGCGATGAACGCGTCGAGCGTGGCAAAATTGGGTACGTCGGCGGCGCGCGCTAACAGCCCCACCAGTCCCGGCGATGCCGTCTTGGGGTCGAATGGTCCCGACAAGCACAGGCGCAGAATCTGCGTGACATCGTGATAAAGCCGCACCGCTCGGCGCAGCACCTCGGCATCGCCGGGCTCGATCAGCCCTAGGCGCCAAGCCTTGTCGAGCACTTGCGTGGTCGATGTGTCAAGAATATCGGGCGTGTCCGCCGCATGAACGAGCTGCAAATACTGCGCCACGAACTCGATGTCGATCAGGCCTCCGGCGGCATATTTGAGGTCCCAGCGGTCGCTGTCCCCTTTTTCCTCTGCGATCGCCTTGCGCATTTCTACGACATCGCCGGCGACCACATCCGCATCGCGCGCGCGGCGTAGCACGGAGCGGATGACATCTTCGACCCGCGCGGCAAATTGCGGGAGGGCCGAAACGACCCGCGCGCGGGTGAGCGCCAAATGCTCCCAAGTCCAAGCTTCGCTTTCCTGATAAGCCGCAAAGCCGTCGATCTGCGTCGCAACCGGGCCGGAGCGGCCCGAGGGCCGCAGCCGCATATCGACGTGGTAGAGCAAGCCATGATTGGTCTGTGCGGTAAGCGCGCTGATCAGCCGCTGGGTCAGCCGCGAGAAATATTGCGCGCCGTAGAGCCGACGCGGGCCGTCCGATTCCGGACGTTCCGAGTCGAAATCATAGATAACGATGAGATCGAGATCCGAGCTCGCCGTCATCTCGCGTCCGCCGAGCTTGCCCATCGCCAAGATCGCCGTCTGCTGACCGGCAATGCGGCCATGCAGCCGCGTGAATTGGTCCTCGATCGCGCGGTGAAGCGAGCGAATGAGCGCATCGGCCAGGCGGGCGTAGGCTTCCCCTGCCTGCTCAGCCGACAAGGTTCCGGACAGAATGCGCGTGCCAATGAGGAACATCTGCTCTTGCGCGAAAATCCGGATGCGGTCCAAGAAATCCTCGTAGGATTCGGCTTGGTGCAGCGAGCGAGCGAGGGCGGCCGCGAGCTCGCTGTCCTGGGGCAGCGCGCCGAAGAAACTCGGGTCGATCACCGCGTCCATGACTTCCGGAAACTGCGCCAGACTGTCGGCAAGACGCGGCGCGGTGCCGAGCACCAGTGCGATCAGCGCGATCAGATCGGGATTCTGCCGCAGCAGCGAAAACAGTCGTCCGCTGCCGTGCAGCCCGGCCAAGAACCGATCGAAGGTAATGACCGCCGCGTCCGGATCCGCCGACCGGGCAAAATGTTCGAGCAGTATCGGCACGATCTCCGCGAGCTGCCCGCGCGCAAACGCGCTCTTGAGCGAGCCGTAGGCTCCCGCGTCCCAACGCCGCACCAGCGCGGAAACCTCGAGCGGCCGGCGAAAGCTCATGGCAGCGAGGCGATCGAGCGTTTCGCGATCGTCGGCCTCGGATGGAAAGAGCAATTTCCGGCGACCGGCCTCGATGACCGGCGCATTCTCGAACAGCGTCGCATAGTGGCGCTGCACGTTGCGCAGATGAACGAGCAAGGCCTGCGCAAAACCGTCGCGGTCGGAGAAGCCGGCAAACCGGGCAAACCGCTCGAGCCCGTCCCGATCGGCCGGCAGGGTGTGGGTCTGCTCGTCGGCCACCATTTGCAATCGATTTTCGATCACGCGCAGAAAGCGGTAAGCAGTGCCGAGGTCATCGCGCACCTGCTGGTCGATCCAGCCGCCGCCGGTCAACGCGTCGAGTGTTTCCAGGGTCGCTTTGGTACGCAGCTCCGGGTGCCGGCCGCCGGCGATGAGTTGCTGAGTCTGCACGAAGAATTCGATTTCGCGGATACCGCCGCGGCCGAGCTTGATGTTGTGCCCCTCGACCGCAATTTCATCATGGCCGCGATAGGCGTGGATCTGTCGCTTCATCGCGTGCACGTCGGCGACCGCCGCGAAGTCGAGATACTTGCGCCAGATGAAGGGCGAAAGCGCTCCGAGCAGCGCCTCCCCGGCGGCGAGATCGCCGGCACACGGCCGCGCTTTGATCAGCGCGGCGCGTTCCCAGTTCTGTCCACGGCTCTCGTAATAATCGAGCGCCGCAGCGGTGGAGATCGCGATCTGGGTCGAGGCCGGATCGGGACGCAGCCGCAGATCGATGCGGAATACGTACCCGTCGGACGTCCGTTCCTGCAGGAGTTTCACCAGCGCGCGCGTCAATCGGACGTAAAAGGCGGCAGGTTCTGTTCCTGAGACGAGAGCCGCAGGGTCGTACAAGACGATCAGATCGATATCGCTCGAATAATTGAGCTCGCCTGATCCCATCTTGCCCATGGCGAGCACGATGTAGCCTGAGCCTTGAGCAGGACGGGAGGGCTCGACCAGCTTCAGCCTGCCCCGGCGTTGCGCCTCGAGGACCAGGTAATCGACCGCGGCACCGACGGCTGCATCGGCAAGCAAGGTCTGCCGCTCGATCACCTGCGTGATCGGCCACACGCCCCCGATGTCTGCGAGCGCGATCAACAGCGCCGCTTCCGCCTTCATGCGACGAAGTACGCGCATCGCCTCGGCCTCATCGCCCGTCGCCGCAATCGCACACTTTGCGGCGGCGATAACATCGGTGAGACGTCGTTGCGGTTCGGCTTCGAGCAGCGCAAGCAAGCGCTGCGGCGAGGCGCGCACGAGATCCCATAGATAGTCCGAGCCGCCCGCCAGACCCGTTAGCAGCGAGTCGAGCGTGGGAGTCGCCTCGCGCAGCCGGCCCAGTGCCTTGCCAGCCGGCGTATCAGCGATCTCGGCGAGCCAGTCTGTGACGCGTGAGCGCGCCCCATCCGTTCCATGCAGGGATGGCGCCGCCGCGAGCCGCCGCACCAGAGAATCCTCGCGCAGCTCGTCCAGCGGCGTTATGTCGTCCGATCGGCTCACTACATTTGTCCCCGACATTTGTTTCCGGCGTTCCGTCTGACGGAACGGAGGCATCAAGGCGTGAATGGCGCCGCAAGTCCAACCCTGACGGCGGTTGGCAAGTTCAACCCGGCACGTTCAAGGTAACAAGCGATGCGGCGATGGCTAACGCCTCACGCTGCCGGCGGGACCGATCCCGCGCGCGGGAGCGAAATGACGGTCCGGAGCCCGGGATGGTTGTCCTCGAGCTTGAGGTCACCGCCATGCAGGCGGGCCACCGCCGAGGCGAGGCTGAGACCTAGGCCCGAACCCGGCTGTGAGCGGCTCTGTTCGAGCCGCACGAAGCGTTCGACCGCGCGGCCGCGGTCGGCCGCGGGAATGCCGCTGCCGCTGTCGGCGACCGCAAGCAGGATGCGATCACCCTCTCCCCTTGCGGTCACCACGATCTCGGCGTCGGCGCCGTTCATTTCGGCGCCATATTTGATCGCGTTATCCACCAGATTGGCAAGCGCCTGACTGATCAGCTCCCGGTTGCCGTGAACCGGGACCGCCACGGGCGCTTCGACCTTGAGATGGATACCCTTGTCATCGGCGAGCGGCTCGTAGAGCTCGCCCACTCCCCGCGCGATCTCGGCCGCATCGATCTCGGTCATGCCGTCGCGTGCCTGCCCAGATTCCGCGCGGGCAATCATGAGTAGCGCGTTGAAGGTGCGGATGAGAGCCTCCGATTCCTCGATTGTGCTCTCGAGCGCCGCCCGATACTGGGATTCATCCTCGGCCAGACGCAATGCCTCTTCACAGCGGTTGCGCAATCTGGTCAGCGGCGTCTTGAGATCGTGGGCGATGTTATCGGACACCTCCTTGAGGCCGTGCATGAGCGCCTCGATGCGCTCAAGCATTGCGTTGAGGTTCGTCGCGAGCCGATCGAGCTCGTCACCCGTTCCCGCGATCGGCAGCCGGCCGGCGAGATCGCCGTCCATGATCTTGCGCGTCGTCTCCGCCATCGCATCCACGCGCTTGAGGACCCGTCGCGTCACGAAGAACCCACCGGCGACGCCGAGCACGATGACGATCGCTAACGACCAGCGGCCGGCGGCGAGCACGATGTCATACAGGCGTTCCCGCTCTTCGAGATCGCGCCCGACCAGGAGGCGAAACCCGGCGGGCAATTGAAAGACGCGGACCAAGGCGTGATGCTCCACGCCGTCGGGATCATCCAGACGCCGGTAAGCGGTTTCCGTCCAGCCGGACGTTTCCAGAATGCCGGTCGCTAGCGAGCCGACATTGCCCGCCAGTCCCTCCCCCGCGCGCGTGGTCACGAGATAGAGGCTGGAGCCCGGCCGCCGCGATCGCGCATCGACCACGAAAACAAGCCGGCGAATACCACCCTGGCGGTATTGTTCGGCCAAGCCGGTGATCTCGGCATCGACCGTTTGCGTGATTTGCTCGGTGATCAGCCGGCGCGTGTTCCAAGCGAAATAGGCGAGCAGGAACACGGCAAACAGCGCGAATACCGTGAGGTAGACCAGCGTCAGCTTGAACGCCGTCGTGCGCAGGAGCTTGCCAAGCGCCGTCATCCGTCACCCCCGCCGTCACCCCCGCGCGAGGCAGGAAATGACGGCGTCATTTACTGTCGCGGATCATGTACCCAGCACCGCGAACCGTATGCAGCAGAGCCTGAGAAAAACCCTTATCAATCTTCGAGCGCAGCCGCGAGATGTGCACGTCGATGACGTTGGTTTGGGGATCGAAATGGTAATCCCACACGTTCTCGAGCAGCATCGTGCGGGTAACGACTTGCCCGGCGTGCTTCATGAGATATTCGAGCAGCCGAAACTCGCGCGGCTGCAGCACGATTTCGTCGCCTGCACGCGTTACCTGGTGCGACAGCCGGTCGAGCTGCAGATCGCCGACGCGGTACACGGTTTCCTCACGGCTGCCGCGCCGACGCGCGAGCGCCTCGGTGCGAGCCAGCAATTCCGAGAACGAATAGGGTTTCGGCAGATAGTCGTCGCCGCCTGCCCGCAATCCCTTGACCCGATCATCGACCTGGCCGAGCGCCGAAAGAATGAGCGCAGGCGTCTCGATGCCTTTGCTGCGCAGGGTGCCGATGACCGCCAAACCATCGAGCTTGGGCAACATGCGATCGACGATGAGCACGTCATACTGGCCGTCGAGCGCGTGGGCGAGCCCCTCTTCGCCGTCGACTGCCAAGTCGGCGACGTGCCCGACCTCGCGGAATGCCTTCACCAGGTAATCGGCGGCATCGCGGTCGTCTTCGATGATGAGGAGACGCATGACGAATCCACCGTCTCTCGGATAAGCCACGTCCTTTGCGGAAGGAACGTACTGGACTGAATTGATCATAGCGGCACTGTTTCAATCTATTCTAGCGTAGAAACCGGGAACACGCCCGGCCCCAAGGTGCGAGGGGCGGCGGTTACCCGCCACCCCTCAACCAACTCCGTGCCGGCGGGGGCGACGGATGCCGGCGCGAAGTCAGAAGGAATGGGGACAGGCGTTTGGCCCGTCCCCCTGGTTCGAACCGCCGGCGGGGGCGACGGATGCCGGCGGCGCGCCCCATTCTCGGTCAGGCCTTGCTGAGCGGCACTGCGACGAATCTCGTCCCGTCGCCCGACTTCACCCGCATGAGCACCGTGCGCTTGCCGTCCTTCCGCGCGTCTTGGAGGGCGCTGCGCACGTCGGACGGATTGGCAACCTTTTTGCCGCCGACTTCGAGGATGACGTCGCCGGTCTTGACGCCCTGGTCGGAGGCAATCCCGTTGGGATCGACGTCGGTGACCACCACGCCTTCCGAGCCGCTGCCCGCGACTTGCCCGGCCGGAACGACCGTGAGGCCGAGCCGCGGCACGTCGGTACCCTCGGGGGCGGAGGAGTCGGGCATCGCCGCCCGCGCCTCTCGCTGACTGGGCAACTCGCCAAGCGCAATCGAGAAGGTCTTCTCCTCACCCTTGCGCCAGACCGTCAGTTTCGCGCTCGAGCCCGGGGCGATGCTGCCGATCTGCTTGGCGAGATCTCTGGCGTCCTTCACGGGGTTGCCATTGACCGCGGTGACGACATCGCCGGCCATGATGCCGGCCTTGGCAGCGGGACCGTTCGCCTGCGGTTCGGAGACGAGCGCGCCCTGCGGCGCCTTGAGACCGAGATTGTCGGCGATCTCGGCGGTGACGGGCTGGATCTGCACACCGATCCAACCGCGGGTGACCTTGCCGTTGTCCTTGAGCTGGGCGACGACCGATTTCACCGTCGGAGCAGGGATCGCAAAGGCGATGCCCACCGATCCGCCGGACGGGGAGAAGATAGCGGTGTTGACGCCGATCACGTTGCCATCGACGTCGAAGGTCGGGCCACCGGAATTGCCCTTATTGACCGGCGCATCGATCTGAATGAAATCGTCATACGGGCCGGCGCCGATATCGCGGCCGCGGGCCGAGACAATTCCGGCCGTGACCGTGCCTCCGAGGCCGAACGGATTGCCGACCGCCAGCACCCAGTCGCCGATGCGCGGGGCCTTGTCGGCGAGCTGCACGTGGGGGAAGTCGCTGCGGCCTTCGACTTTGATCAGCGCGATATCGGTGCGCGGATCGGAGCCGATCACCTTGGCGGTGTAGGTCTTGCCGTCATCGGCCGTTACCTCGACCATATCGGCCTTGTCGACCACGTGGTTGTTGGTCACGGCATAACCATCGGCGGTAATGAAGAAGCCGGAGCCCTGGCCAGTCACGAGCCGCTCACGCGGCGCGCGCCGCTCCTCAGGACTAGTTCCTTCCGGCAAGCCGAAGCGACGGAAGAAGCGCTCGATCTGCGAGTTCGGCGGGAACGGCAGATCGCCCTCCAAGCCCATTAGCTTGGGGCCGCCTGCCATCTTGACGCGAACCGAAATGACCGCGGGCTTCACCTTCTCCACGATGTCCGCGAATCCCATCGGACGCTGGACGCCCTGAGCGTAGGCGATTGCTGTCAGCGCCGAATTGGTCGACTGCGGGAGAAGTCCCGCACCGCCCAGCAGGACGGTCACGCTGAGGCCGGCCACGCCGGCGAGCAGAACAAGACGACGCGCGGAGAGGAAGCGCGATTTCGGAGCGGGAACGCTCGCAGTCATAACGGTCACTCCATCTTTGATGCGGCGGGCGCCGAGCGGCACCCTGATTTGCAGCAACAAGATGGGAAGCGCTTCCTTACCGGGCGCTGTCGGGGGAATTAAAGTTTGGTAAGGTCGGGCGCGCGGAAAAAGTAGCGGGCTGTCAGTGACTTATGAATGAAATGGCAGCGGCTTATCGCTCCCCGCTGCGCAAAATTTCCGACAGCCGGGCTGCTTCAGCTGCGGTGAGTCTCTCCTGCTCAGTGCTTGCGCGATCGAAATTGGCTCGGTAGCGGCGCGCGAGCACGATGATACCGAACGCTCCGATGACGAGCAGCACCGCCGGGCCAAGCCACAAGAGTGCGGTGTGCCATGAAAAACGTGGCCTCAGCAGCACGAACTCGCCGTAGCGGGCAACCAAAAAATCGATCACCTGCCGGTCGCTTTCGCCCGCCTGCAAGCGTTCACGCACAAGCATGCGCAAGTCGCGCGCAAGCGGCGCCTCCGAATCGTCGATC
Organism: uncultured Alphaproteobacteria bacterium; assembly: GCA_965652015.1. Classification (GTDB taxonomy): domain Bacteria; phylum Pseudomonadota; class Alphaproteobacteria; order Rhizobiales; family Xanthobacteraceae; genus VAZQ01. The sequence continues at coordinate 9,034 of CBFGVM010000016.1, read as the reverse complement.
GATTGGTTCTGACACACCATGCAGCGCAACTCTTTCGACAGCGCCCGGGCTCGCGCTTCCAATGCAGGATCAGAAAGCACTTCGTCCGGCTCGACTGCCATCGCGGACGGCACAGCGACGAACGTCAGCAGCGTCATGACAAGACAAAGCAACTTCATCTGCATCTACTCCGCCGGCGAAAGTGCGGCCTTGCTTCGGGCCGCCCTCGGCGCGCCTACCCGCAGTCGCCGGTCTGAGAGCGACAGCGCACCGCCGACCACCATGACCACCGCACCGAACCAGATGAGCAGAACCAACGGCTTGTAGTAGAGCCGCACCGCCAGCGAACCGTCCGAGTTTGGATCTCCGAGCGACAGGTAGAGTTGGGAAACGCCTCGCGTCATGAGCGCGGTTTGGCTTGTGGCGGTACCGCGCGAAGGAAAGCTGCGCTTGGACGGCTCCATCACCCCGATCACGTCGCCGTGGCGCCGCACGGTGAAATGGGCGGCGAGGTCGCGGTAGTTCGGCCCCTGGCGCGTCGTTACGCCGTCGAATTGAAGCTCATAGCGCCGGACCGAGATGGTTTGGCCGGGCTTGAGCTCCGCGATGCGCTCGAGGCTCCACTGCGTCTCGCCGATGACGCCGAGCAGCGTGATGCCGAGCCCGAAATGTGCAAAGGCGGCGCCCCAGGCCGAGCGCGGCAGCCCCCTCGCGCGTGCGAACGCGGTCGCGAACGGCACCTTGAGCAGGCCGGTGCGTTCCACGATGTCGGTCAACGCGCCTGCCATGACGTAAAAGGCAAGGCCGATGGCAAACGGCACCAGGATCGGTCCCCCGCCTTCCATGGCGAAGACCACGGCCATCGTGATCACCGCAATTCCGGCAGCGCCGACAAGACGCTGGGCAACGCCAAGCAAGTCGCCGCGCTTCCACGCTAGCAGCGGACCAAACGGCACGGCGATGAGGAGCGGAATGAACAGCGGGGCGAAGGTAGCGTTGAAGAAGGGCGCGCCAACCGAAATTTTTTCCCCCGTGAGCGCCTCCAGCGCGAGGGGATAGAGTGTACCGATGAAGACGGTCGCACAGGCGCTCACCAGGAAAAGGTTATTGAGCACCAGCGCGCCTTCGCGCGAAAGCGGCGCGAACAGACCCCCCTGTTTAAGCAAGGGCGCGCGCAGCGCGAACAGCGCAAGGCTTCCGCCGATGAACAGCACCAGGATCGCCAGGATAAAGACGCCGCGCGTCGGATCGGTGGCAAAGGCGTGCACTGACGTGAGCACGCCCGAGCGCACGAGGAAGGTGCCGATCAGCGACAGCGAGAAGGCCAAAATCGCGAGCAGGATGGTCCATACCTTGAGTGCATCGCGTTTCTCCATCACCAGCGCAGAGTGAAGCAGCGCGGTGGCCGCGAGCCACGGCATGAACGACGCATTCTCCACCGGATCCCAGAACCACCAGCCGCCCCATCCGAGCGTGTAGTAGGCCCAATAGGAGCCCATGGCGATGCCGAGCGTCAGGAACATCCAGGCGAGGAGCGTCCACGGCCGTACCCAGCGCGCCCAGGCGGCATCGATCCTGCCGTCGATCAGCGCGGCGATCGCGAAAGAGAACGAGATGGAGAGACCGACATAGCCGAGATAAAGCAGCGGCGGATGGATGGCGAGACCCGGATCCTGCAAGATGGGGTTGAGGTCGCGGCCCTCCAATGGCGCGTTGGCAATGCGTAGGAACGGATTCGACGCGACCAGAATGAAAAGAATGAATGCAACCGCGATGGAGGACTGCACTGCGAGCACGTTGGCCTTCAACCGCGCCGGAAGATTAGCGCCGAACAGTGCGACCAGCGCGCCGAACACGCTGAGAATGAGCACCCATAACAGCATCGAGCCTTCGTGGTTGCCCCACAGACCGCTGAGCTTGTAGACGAGCGGCTTGGCCGAATGGGAGTTTTCGAACACGTTGACGACGGAAAAATCCGACCGCACGTAGCAGGTCATCAGCGCGGCAAACGCGATCGCCACGAAACAGAATTGCCCCACCGCGGTCGGCCCCGCGACAGCCATCAGCACGGGATCGTCCTTGCGCGCCCCAATCATCGGGACGCTCGCCTGGACGAGCGCCAGGGCCAGCGCGAGCACGAGGGCATAGTGGCCGAATTCGGCGATCATCATCTGGCCCTTCATCCCGCGCGCGAACGCGTGGAATGCATCATTGCGTCCTGCCCCCCGGAGTGGCGCCGAACTTCTTTTCGTAATCGTCTTTCCAATGACCCTGCTTTTTCAATGCGTCGGCAACGTCCTTCGGCATATAAGTCTCGTCGTGCTTGGCGAGTACGCTGTCGGCGCGAAAGGTTCCGGCTGAATCGAGAGCGCCTTCGGCGACCACGCCTTGCCCTTCGCGGAACAGGTCAGGCAACAAACCCTGGTAAGCGACCGGGACGGTACGCTTCCCGTCAGTCACCTCGAAGCGGACCGCAAGTCCCTCGCCGCGAGAAACGCTGCCCTCCTTCACCAGGCCACCGATGCGTATGCGCGTTCCCGGTTTCACATGCTTCTCGACAACATCTGTCGGCGAATTGAAGAACACGATGGAATCCTTCAGCGCGCTGAGCACAAGCGCCACTGCGAGCGCGAGCACGCCGAGCGCGGCGCCGATAAGCGAGAAACGTCGTTGCCTGCGTGTCATTGTGCGGCCCTCGGACCCTTAGCCTTCAAGACCAAGTCCCCTAAGGAGGTCATCGAGCCGTCGCAGCTTGATCGCATCGCCGGCGAGCGCACGCCGCGCATCGATGACGGCGGCACGCGCCTTCTCCGGTTGGCCGAGCACGAGGTAAGAGCGAACGAGCCGCAGCCAGCCGTCGACGTCGGCGCCATCGCGATGCAGCCGCTCGGAGAGCCGTTCGACCATACCTTCGATCATCACCTTGCGTTGCTCGGCGCCAAGCTCCCGGGACGCCGTGACCTGCTCGTCGCTCGGGTCGATACGCGGACCAACTCCTGCGCCGCCGCTCGTGCCGGCGCGATCGACGCGTGCGAGCGCGCCTCGCAGCACATCGATCCATGGCGCGTCGGCTGGCGCGGCTTCGAGCAGCGCGCGCCAAGTCGCGGCGGCCTGCCTGTAGTCGCCATCCTGCTCGGCAGCAAGCCCGAGGAAGTACCTCGCCTCGACGCGGCTTGCATCGAGCGCGATCGCCCGTTCGAATGCAGCCTTCGCGTCCGCCGTTACTACTCCGTTGGCGGCAAACACCAGCGCCTCGCCCAGCGCCGCTTCGCGCTCGGCGGTGGCGCCATTGAGCCGCACGGCATTGCGCCGCGCTTTGACCGCCTCAGCGCGACGTCCGAGGCGCAACTAAACGGGAGCGATGACTTCGCCGCCGCGCCCGTCCTCAGGATGGTGCGAAAGATGGTCCTCTACTCTCGCGATCAAGGTATCGACCGCCGGTTCGTTGCGCGAAGCGGCGAGACGCGGCGCAAGTGGCTGATCCGGCAGTGATGGAGAGCCGAGTGCGAAGTAAAGCGCTGTTGCGCCAAACGGCAACACGACAAGCGCTACAATAGCGACCGCCCGCCGCCGCCAGTTCGCAGACGACACGCTGCCCGGCGGCCCTGTTTCCGCATCGGCCGCGGCGATGAGCCGGCGCGATACCTCGACCCGCGCGCCGGCGGCCTCGGTCTCGCCGATCAAACCGGCTGCACGGTCGCGGTCGATCTCCACGAGTTGGTCGCGATAGACCGCGACGTCGCTGCCGGATCGCAATTCGTCTGCCCGGCGTGCCAGCGGCCAGAGCACGGCCCAAACGGCCGCAGCCGTCATCAATGCCAGTCCGAACCACAGGGTCATAACCAATCCGTCGGATCTAGTTTAACAGCGCCGAGGCGGTGCGGCGAAAACGAATGCCGCTGATCTGGGCCCGTCCAGCGCGGTTACATCATGGCGAACGGCCTCCCTGCAACGGCCAAAGACCAGCACGGGCGCGACATGGCGAAGCGGGGAACTTGTAAATTTGCTGTAACCGGTAACAGCGTGGGCAATGATCAGGCGAAGGCCGTTGCAACACGGCCGCCGAATCGCTTGCGGTGCGCGCGTGCAGCGTGAGTCGATCTCGCGCTACTGGCGATTTCCTAAGCGGCGCGGCGGCCTGCGATCAGCCGACCGCGGTCCAGGTGCCGTCCGGATTGCGGCAAGCGTTTCCGCGCGCGACCTGCGGCCGGCCGTCGATATAGATCGTGTGGGTATACGGTCGGCACTGCAGTCCGTTGGACTGATAGGCGGGGCCGGGAACCACCGACCCATAACGGCCCGAATCGGGATTCTTCCATGCCACCCCCACACCCGATTTGCCGGCTTCGAGCGCTTGCATTTGCGCCGCATAGGCGCGCCGCTTGTCATCGTCGTCCATCCCGGCACCAATGCGATTGCCGATGAGGCCACCGATCGCCGCGCCGGCGAGTCCCGCCGCGATACGCTCGCCGGTTCCACCACCGAACTGCGAACCGATCAGGCCACCGGCGACCGCGCCGACCAGCGTGCCTGTGTTTTCCCTCGGCCCCTGGCCGGTCTCGGGAGTGCCGGCGCATGCCGCCATCGACAGCGCGGCGAGCGCAGCAGCAATCAGGCGAACGAAAGACATGTCTCAAGCCCCCACGTGGTCTGTCAGTGATCTGAACAGGCCGGCGGGCCCCCTCGGCCATGCCGGCCTTTCAAGCTAATGGCCCAAATTGGGGCAAAACTCTGTTCCCGCAGGCTTTAATGGTTGGTTAAGCGGTCCGATCACGCGCCGGGCAGCATCAGCTCCGCACGCAGCCCGCCGATGGGCGCAGTGCCGAGCGTCAGACTGCCGCCATAGAGGCTCGCAAGCTCCACCACGATCGACAGCCCGAGCCCCGACCCCGGCTTCGTCTCGTCGAGACGACGGCCGCGGCGGGCCACCTGTTCGCGTTGCTGCGGCGAAAGACCCGGGCCGTCGTCGTCGACCACGATGCGTATGATGCGGCGATCGTCTCGTGGATCGGGTTTCTCCGAGAACGCCTCGACCGCCACGCGCGACTGCGCCCACTTGCAGGCATTGTCGACAAGATTGCCGACCATTTCTTCAAGATCCTGCTGCTCGCCACGGAAGCGGCCGTCCTCCGGTGCGTCCACATCGATGGCGATGCCGCGATGCTGATGGATCTTTTCCATGGTGCGCGCGAGCGCTGTCACGACCGGGCGGACCTCGGTGACAGTGCCGATTGCCGCAACGCGGGCCGCGAGTCGGGCGCGCTCGAGGTGGCGCGTGACTTGGTCGCGCATGATCTCGGTCTGCTCGCGCACCTTCAGGGCGAGCGGGTTACTGCCCTGGCTCGTCGCCTCGTTCAACATGACCGAGATCGGAGTCTTCAGCGCGTGCGCAAGGTTGCCGACATGGGTACGCGCGCGCGCAACGATCTCGCGATTGGCGTCAATGAGCGCGTTCGTCTCGCGCGCGAGCGGGGCGATTTCCACGGGGAAGGCGCCTTCGAGCCGCTCCGCGCCACCCGACCGGATGGCGGCCAGGCCTTCGGAGATGCGTTTGAGCGGCGCCAAGCCAAAACGGACCTGGAAAGTGGTGGTGAGCAGCAACACGATAGCCAGCACTCCAAAGGTAAGGACGAGCGCGCCGTCGAAACTGCGTATCTCTTCATCGATTTCCGCCGGGTCCCCAGCGACGGCGACGAGATAACGTCCCTCTTCCCCAAGATCGACGGTTTGTTCAAGGATGCGCAACTGCTGGCCCTCAGGACCCTCCGCGTAACCAGGCCGCGTGCCCCCCGGCGCCGATGGAGCGCTGGGGTCGCCAAGCTGAGGCAGTGTTGCATCCCATAACGAGCGGGACGAACGCACATCACGGGTCGGAACATCGAGCCGCGTCACTTGCCAATACCAGCCGGAGAGCGGCAGATCGAACAGCGGCTCTCCGATCGACGGGGGAAGCCGGCCCGCATTCTCTTCCGGCGTCGCGACATCCGCGACCAAGCTACGTAGGTACACGCCCAGCCGTCGGTCGAAGGCATGCTCCACAGCAGTACGGTAGATCGACGACAGCACGACGCCGGTGACGGCGAGAATCACGACCGTCCACGTGGTTGCCGAGAAGAACAGCCGAAGCGCGAGTGAATTAAGACGCATTGCCCGGTGCAGCGAGCATATAGCCAAGTCCGCGAACAGTCTGGATGACATCGACGCCAAGCTTCTTGCGCACGCGGCCGACGAATACTTCGATGGTGTTGGAGTCGCGATCGAAGTCCTGGTCGTAAAGATGCTCGACCAGTTCGCTGCGTGAGACCACGCGGCCGGTATGATGCATGAGATAGGAGAGCAGACGATATTCGTGGGACGTGAGCTTGACCGGATTGCCGTTGACCGTCACGCGCCCGGTGCGGGTATCGAGGCGCACGGCGCCGCAGTTGAGTTCGCTCTTGGCGTGACCGGCCGAACGCCGCAACAGCGCGCGGATACGCGCAAGAACCTCCTCGAGATGAAAGGGCTTTGCAACATAGTCGTCGGCGCCGGCGTCGAAACCCTGGACCTTGTCGCTCCAGCGGTCGCGCGCGGTGAGGATGAGGACCGGCATGGAGCGGCCGGCGCGGCGCCAAGCCTCGAGCACCGAGATGCCATCCATCTTCGGCAGGCCGATATCCAGGATGACCGCGTCATACGGTTCGGTCTCGCCGAGAAAGTGGCCTTCTTCGCCGTCAAAGGCGCGATCGACCACGTAGCCCGCATCGATCAGCGCGGTCGCAAGCTGTCGATTGAGGTCGGGATCGTCCTCGATCACGAGGAGACGCAAGGCCAGTGCTCCACCGATGCCGCAGACGCCGGTTCGCTCAAGCAGAATCGGCGGTCGCACCCGTTACTTTGCCACTACATAGGAATTGGGGAAAGCTTGAGAAAGGGCCGCAGGAACGTGCGCAGCCGAGCGCGCTCGGTGCCGTCCGGAGCCTTCGGCGTGCACCTAGATTGCCTTGCCCATATTTTGCTCTTGCTGCTCGGAGCCGCCAGCCGGCCTTTTGCTGAACGCGTTGCGACCGTGCTAACACTACGCTCGATCAGCAGGGCGCGAGCCTCGTGAGCGACGATTTCATCCTCGAGACCGAGAATCTTACCAAGGAATTTGCCGGCTTCGTTGCCGTCAATGGCGTCAACCTGCGCGTTGCCCGCGGCACGATTCACGCGCTGATCGGGCCGAACGGCGCCGGCAAGACCACCTGCTTCAACCTCCTGACCAAGTTCATGAGCCCGACCCGGGGACGCATCGTGTACAAGGGGCGTGACATCACGCCGCTGCCCCCTGCGGGAGTCGCGCGACTCGGGCTGGTGCGATCGTTCCAAATCTCCGCCGTGTTCCCACATCTGACGGTGCTCGAAAATGTGCGCGTCGCGCTGCAGCGGCGGCGCGGATCGTCGTTCGATTTCTGGCGCTCAAAGCGTGTGCTCGACGTATTCAACGAACGCGCGATGGCGCTCATTGCCGACGTCGGCCTGTCGTCCTTCGCCCATTGGACCGCGGTGGAATTGCCCTACGGCCGCAAGCGCGCCCTAGAGATCGCAACCACCCTGGCGCTGGATCCGGAAATGCTGCTGCTCGACGAGCCCATGGCCGGGATGGGGCATGAGGACATCGATCGCATCAGCGCACTCATCAAGTCGGTGGCCGCTGAGCGGACAGTGCTGATGGTCGAGCACAATCTTAGCGTGGTCGCCAACTTATCCAATCGCATCACCGTACTGACGCGTGGCCGAGTGCTCGCAGAGGGCGACTACAAGACGGTTTCTGCGGACCCGCTGGTGCGCGAGGCGTATCTCGGGGTCGGCCATGCTTAGTCCAGCCACGCCCTTGCTGGCCGTCGAGCGGCTGCAAGCCTGGTACGGCGAATCCCATGTGCTTCACGGCGCCACGTTCGACGTGTTCGCCGGCGAAGTGGTGACGCTGCTTGGCCGCAATGGCGCCGGCAAGACCACGACGCTCAAATCGATCATGGGCATTGTCGGTCAGCGCAGCGGGTCGGTGCGCTACGAGGGCAGAGAACTCATCGGGCTGACCAGCGACCGGATAGCGCGGCTTGGCATTGCGTTCTGTCCCGAGGAGCGTGGAATTTTTGCCAGTCTCAGCGTCGAGGAAAACCTTTTGCTCCCGCCCAAGGTGCGCCCAGGCGGGCTCGAACTCGCCCGGATTTTCGAGTTGTTCCCGAATCTGCATGAGCGGCTGTCGAGTCAGGGCACGAAGCTCTCCGGCGGCGAGCAGCAAATGCTCGCGATCGGCCGGATCCTGCGCACCGGCGCCCGTCTACTCCTGCTCGACGAGCCGACCGAAGGTCTCGCCCCGGTCATCATCGAGCAGATCGGCAAGACCATCGGCATGCTCAAGCAGCAGGGTTTCACAATCCTGCTGGTGGAGCAGAATTTTCGCTTCGCTTCGACGGTTGCGGATCGCTACTACGTCATGGAGAATGGCCGCATCATCGACCAGTTCGCCAATGCCGAACTCGAAGCCAATCTCGACAAGCTGCACGAGTATTTGGGTGTGTGAATCGGAATGCCGGGGTGCAAAGTCGTCAACAGGAGGAATGCCATATGAAACGGCTGATCAGTCTCGCAGCACTCGCGGCTATATTCGGGTGCGGCGCTGCGCAGGCGCAATACACGGATGGAACGATCAAGATTGGGGTCATGAACGACATGTCGGGGACCTACTCCGATCTGAGTGGCCAGGGCTCCGTCATCGCGGCACGGATGGCGGTCGAGGATTTCGGCGCCGCCGCAAAAGGCATGAAGGTCGAAATCGTCGGCGCAGACCATCAGAACAAGCCGGACGTCGGCTCGAATGTCGTGCGGACCTGGATCGACGTGGACAAGGTTGACGTGATCGTCGACGTGCCGACCTCCTCGGTGGCGCTCGCAGTGAACGAAATCGTGCGCGACAAGAATAAGGTATTTCTCGTCTCCGGCGCGGCGGCGTCGGACCTGACTGGCCCCAAATGTACGCCCAACACGATTCATTGGACCTATGATACGTGGGCGCTCGCCAACGGGACCG
>CBFGVM010000015.1:0-21278 GCA_965652015.1 uncultured Alphaproteobacteria bacterium | reverse complement strand
AGTGACCCGCCGCACGTCGTCCCCGCGCATAGCGCGTCCTTCAGGGCGTTCACGCCCGTCTTTGACGGGCTATGGACGCGCGTAAACGCGCTTATGCTGGGGACCATGACCACCGGCTCTGGAATATGGGTCCCCGCAACGGGGTCCCCGCGACGCGAGCGTTGCGGGGTGCCCCTCGCGGGGACGACCATCACGAAGGATGCCCCGTGAACGCCATCGACCTTGAAGTCATCTATCAGTCGACCTTGCAGATTGCCCGCGAGCTCACGCTCAACATGTTGCGCACGGGCTATTCCACCATCATCAAAGAAAGCCAGGACTTCACCTTCGCCGTCTTCGACGCCGCCGGGCGGATGGTGGCACAGGGCATCCCGCAGCCGCTGCACATCGGGCCGCTGGCGTCCCAGGTCAACGAGATTCGCCGGCGCTTCGACAAAGCGATCGAGCCGGGCGACGCCTTCATCGTCAACCATCCGTATGAGGCCTGCCAGAACCACGCCACCGATATCACCGTCGTCTCGCCGATATTCGCGGGCGAACGGCTCCTCGGCTTCATCGGCAACATCGCCCACAAGCCGGACCTCGGCGGCAAGGTCCCTGGCACCAACAGCGGCGATGCCACCGACTTGTTTCAGGAAGGGCTGCTGATTCCGCCGCTCAAGATCCTGCGCCGCGGCGAAATCAACCGCGATGTAGAAGCGCTCATCTGCGCCAACACCCGCACGCCGGAAGTCACCTGGGGCGACATCAGCGCGCAGGTCAACACCAACACCTATGGCCTGAGCAAATTCGCCGACCTGTTCGCAAAATATGGCGTCGATGCCGTGCTTGCCTGCTGGGCGCGCTGGATGGACATTTGCGAGATCGAGCTGCGCAAGCAGATCGCCGCGGTGCCGGACGGACGCTACGGTCCGGAAACCGACTATCTCGACGACGATGGCGTCGACCTCGCGACGCCGCATCGCATCTCGGCGTCGCTCGAGATTAAGGGTGATACGCTGCATTTCATCCTCGACAGCGACGCCCAAGCTCGCGGACCCATCAACCTGCGGCCCTGCGTCTCCCGCAATTTCATCGAATGCCTGGTGAAAATGATCTTCATCCCGGACTTGCCGGTAAACGACGGCTTGTCGCGTCCGGTGCGCGTGTCCTATCCGCCGGAGGGCTCGCTGCTCAATCCGCGCTTTCCCGCACCGGTCAACATGTACGTGCGGCCGAGCCAGGTTACGACCTCGGTCATCATGCGCGTGCTGGCGCAGGCGCTGCCGGGCCGCGTGCCGGCGCCGGGCAGCGCGGCGGGCGGCTCGCTGTCGAGCGCGGGTCGCCATCCCACAACGGGCCGCTGGTATTCGCAGTACGAAATTCTCAACGGCGGCACGGGAGCGCGTCCCGAGGCCGACGGGGTGAGCGCCATGGACGAGCTCGTCGTCAACGTGATGAATACCCCGGTCGAAGCAATCGAAACCGAGTTTCCCGTCCGCGTCGAGTGTTATGAGCTCGCCTGCGATTCCGCCGGACCCGGAAAATTTCGTGGCGGGCTCGGCGTGCGCCGTCAGTGGCAAATCCTGGCGGAGGAATCGACCGTGAACCTGCGCATGGATCGCTTCAAGTTCTCCTCTCCCGGCATGTTCGGTGCCAAGCCCGCGCGCGCCTCGAAGGCCGTGTTGAACCCCGGCGGCGCCGACGAGCGCGCGCTCACCTCCAAAGTCGCGGGCCTCTTACTCAAGCGCGGCGATCTCTTGTCCGTGGAGTTCGCCGGCGGCGGCGGCTGGGGCGATCCCTACGAGCGCGATATCCAACGGGTGCGGGAGGACGTCGCGCGCGGCTACGTGTCGCGTGCCTCGGCGCGGGAGGACTACGGGGTCGCTCTTGATGCCGACCTCGCGATCGAGGCCGAAGCCAGCGCGCGGCTCCGCGGCAAAAAGACCGACCGATGAATTTGCGCATCGGTATCGATGCGGGCGGCACCTTCACCGATGTCACCGCCTTCGATGGGGATCAGCGCGAGCTGGTCAGCGTTCGCAAATATCTTTCCGACCCTGTGCAGCCGGCCGCGGTCATGGAAAACATCACGGCCGACTTGGCGCGCGACTTCGGCGCCGATGCGGTCTCGCTGATCCTGCACGGCTCGACCGCGGCGCTCAACACGCTACTCGAGGGCAACGGCGTGCGGGTGGGACTGCTGACCACGCGCGGGTTCCGCGATGTCTACGAGATCGGACGGCAGTGGCGCGGCGAGCACGTGTTCGACATCTTCGCGCCGCCGCCGCGCATGCTGCTCACGCGCGATCGCATTTGCGAGATCCGCGAGCGGGTGGGCGCGCGGGGCGAGATCATCGAGCCATTGGTGGCGGAAGATGTCCGCGCCGCCGCCGCAAAGCTCAAAGGCGACGGCGTCGAGGCTATCGCCGTCTGCTTTCTGTTTGCCTATGCGAATCCTGCCCACGAGAAAGCCGCGGCCGAGATCATTTGCGCTGCCGCGCCCGATCTCTACGTGTCCTTGTCGCATGAGGTGAACCCGGAATGGCGCGAATACGAGCGCACGGCTTCGACCGTGGCCAATGCCTATATCGGCCCGCCGGTCTCGCGCTACCTGCGCAGGCTCGAAGAGATATCCCTGCGGCGGTTCCCGCGCTCCCGCGTGCTGATGATGAAGTCCGATGGCGGGGCCGCGAGCGCCACCATGCTCGCGCGCGCGCCGATTGCGACCGTCATGTCCGGGCCAGTGGCCGGCGTCATCGGAGGCCGGCATCTCGGCGACGTGAAAGGCATCGAGAATCTCATCACCTTCGACACCGGCGGCACGAGCTGCGACATGGCGGTTCTGCCGGGACGACCGCTGTTCAAGTCGGAGGTCAAGGTCGCCGGGCATCCATTGCGGACCCACACCGTCGACATCGAGACCATCGGCGCAGGCGGCGGCAGCATTGCCACCGTGCAGCTCGGCCGCGTGCTCAAGGTCGGGCCGCAGAGCGCCGGTGCCGATCCGGGTCCCGCGTGTTACGACCGCGGCGGCCGCGAGCCGACGCTGACCGACGCGCTCGTGCTGCTCGGCCACCTCAATCCCACGGCGTTGCTTGACGGCGCCATGCCCATCAGCGACGCGAAAGCGCGCGAGGCGATATCATCGATCATCGCCGCACCGCTCGAGATCTCTGCCATCGAAGCGGCGTGGGGCATTCTGCGCGTGCTCGCCACCAATGTGATGGTGGCGATGCGCACCATCACGGTCGAACGCGGCTATGATCCGCGCGAATTCACCCTGGTGCCGTTCGGCGGCATGGGCCCGACCATCGCCGGAATGGTCGCAGCCGAGCTCGGTATCGGCCGCATTCTCATTCCGCGCGATCCCGGCACCTTCAGCGCGCATGGCATGCTGGTGAGCGATGTGCAGCAGGAACGCAGCCTCACGCGCATCATCCCGCTCGATGCGGCCACGGCGGCCGAGCTCGACGCAATCTTTGCCGAGCTGGAAGGCGCAGCGCTCGACGAGTTGATGCGGGAGAATTTTCCGCGCGAGCGTCTGCTCACGCGGCGGCATGCCGGGATGCGCTATCGAGGCCAGTCCTATGAAGTGGCAGTACCGGTGCCGCAGCTGCGCGGGGCGCAGGATTTGGCCGATCTGGTCAGGCGCTTTCACGAGGCACACCAGCGGCGCTACGGCCACATGGCTGAGATCGAGGCCGTCGAGATCGTCAATTTCCAGGTCACGGCGATCGGACTCATTCCGAAGCCCGCGCCGAAGATGTTCGATGGGCCGGATGCACCGGGAACCTCGCAGGAGAAGGCCCGAGAAACACCGCACGCCATCCGGCAGGTCTATTTCAGTGCAAACGATGCCCTCGACGTGCCGGTCATCCGGCGCAGCGTCTTGCGTCCGGCGACGCAGATCAAAGGGCCTGCGGTGATCGAGGAGAAAACGTCGACCGTCGTGCTCTATCCGGAACAGCGCGCCCAGGTCGACCAATATCTGAACATCGACGTGGAGCTGCCAACGTCCGCGTCCCGCTGAAGTCGTTGGCTAAGCCCATGCACAGGTCTAGGCGGCGCGAAGCCCGCCCTTATCCTCGATGAAACGGGTAATCTCATCGACGCCCTCGCCGGCGCGCAGATTGCTGAACACAAAGGGCCGCGTGCCGCGCATGCGCCGCGCATCGCGCTCCATGACGTCGAGCGAGGCGCCCACGTGCGGCGCAAGATCGATCTTGTTGATCACGAGCAGGTCGGAGCGCGTGATGCCGGGCCCGCCCTTGGACGGGATCTTGTCGCCGGCGGCGACGTCGATGACGTAGAGCGTCAGGTCGGCAAGCTCGGGCGAGAAGGTCGCGGCCAGGTTGTCGCCGCCGGATTCGATCAAAACGAGATCAAGCGCGGGAAATTTCTTCTGCATCTCGACGACCGCGGCGAGATTGATGGAGGCGTCCTCGCGGATCGCGGTGTGCGGGCAGCCGCCGGTCTCGACGCCGGCGATGCGCTCGGGCGCAAGCGCCCCGGAGCGCACGAGATATTCGGCGTCCCACTTCGTATAGATGTCATTCGTGATCGCGGCGATCTCGTAGCGATCGCGCAGCCGCTTGCACAAGGCGTCCATGAGCGCGGTTTTGCCCGAGCCGACCGGGCCGCCAATGCCGACGCGCAGTGGGCCGTGGGGATTGGACACGGTTCAACTCCTGAACAGCCGCGTGTGCTGCGTCTCGTGGCGCATGCTGGCGAGATCGGCGCGGAAGGCCGCGCCGCCGACGTCGTCGAGCGCGGTCGCGAGCGCGCGCTCGGCGGTCGCCGCCACCATCGGTTCGAGCGCGGCGAGAACGCGCTGCCCATCGGTCTGTCCGAGGGGAACGAGTCGCACGCCAGCCGAAACGAGGTTCGCCGTGAACGCGTGAAGATAAGCCTGCAGCGCAGGCGCGAGGGCAATGCCGTGTCCGGCGCAGGCAACGCCGACTGCAAGCGGCAGCACGATGGTTTCATCCCAGATCGCCAGCAGCCGATCGAGCGCCGGAGTCGGCCACGCCGCGCGCGTCGTCTCCAGAAAGGCGCGGCCTTGCGCCGTCGTTTCCAACTGCCGCTCCTTTGACGGCGCAAAGGCGGCGGCAAGCTCGGCCACCGCGCGCAGCGCCCCGTCGTCCGACTGCCCCACCGCGCGGTGTGCATGAACGAAGAAAACCGCATCGCAAAACCCGCTCCCGTCAGCGAGCATCACGGCGAGCCAATGCTCGAGTGTTGCCGCATCGGTGATGTCGCCCGCCTCCACCGCCCATTCGATGCCGCTGGAATAGGAGAATGCACCGATGGGATAGGCGGGCGACAACCAGGCCATCAGCCGGTAGAGGGCAGCCGCATTGAAGTTGCCGTCTGCCGTCCGCTTAGTGGTCATGCTCGCCGGTGTGTCCGTGCTCATACGCGCCACGCTCCGGATCGAACGGCGCCTCGATGGAAGTGAGCCGCGCACCGAGGCCGCGCAGCATGTCTTCCAGCACATGGTCGCGCCGGATGCGCAACCTGTCGCCCACCACCTGCATCTCGGTGTGGCGATTGCCGATGTGCCAGGCGAGCCGCGCGAGTTCGCGCGGACTGACCGCCGCAATCTCGATGAGCGGCTCCGCCTTGCCGGCCACGCGCACGATCGCGCCATCCTCCAGCACGAGACCGTCGCCGTCCTTGAGCGCCGTCGCGTGCGGCAGGTCGAGCAGAAACGCCGTACCGCGCTCTCCCGTCAACGCCACCCTGCGGCGATGGCGATCGGCGGCATCGAGCACGACGCAGTCGATAGCGCTTGCCGCGTTCCAGGTTCCGGCCGCTCTGATTTCGGACGCCCGCCTCATCGGATTTGTCTTCAGAACAAAAAATACCGCTGCGCCATGGGCAGCACCTCGGCCGGCGCGCAGGTCAGTAGTTCGCCGTCGGCGGTGACCTCGTAGGTCTCCGGATCGACCTCGATCTTCGGCGTCGCGCCGTTGTGCACCATGCTCTTCTTGGAGATGCCGCGAGTATTCTCGACCGCGACGAATTCCTTCTCGACGCCGAGCTTGGCACGCAAGCCCCGCTTGAGCGCGGCTTTCGACACGAACACCAGCGAGGACGCGGTAAGCGCCTTGCCGAAGGCGCCGAACATCTCCCGGTAGTGCACCGGCTGCGGCGTCGGGATCGAGGCGTTGGGATCGCCCATGGTCGCGGCGATGATCGAGCCGCCCTTGATGACGCAATCGGGCTTCACCCCGAAAAAAGCGGGCGACCACAGCACGAGATCGGCGAGCTTGCCCTTCTCCACCGAGCCGATGTGCTTCGACACGCCGTGCGCGATCGCCGGATTGATGGTGTATTTGGCGACGTAGCGCTTGGCGCGAGCGTTGTCGTTATCGCCCTTCTCCTCTTTGAGTCTCCCGCGCTGCTTCTTCATCTTGTCGGCGGTCTGCCAGGTGCGGATGATGACCTCGCCGATCCGACCCATCGCCTGGCTGTCCGAGGACATCATCGACAGCGCACCGATGTCGTGCAGGATGTCCTCGGCCGCGATCGTCTCCTTCCTGATCCGGCTTTCAGCGAACGCTACGTCCTCGGCGATCAGCGGATCGAGATGGTGGCACACCATCAGCATGTCGAGATGCTCGTCGATGGTGTTCCGGGTAAACGGCCGGGTCGGGTTCGTGGACGACGGCAGCACGTTCTTGAGCCCCGCCACCTTGATGATGTCGGGGGCATGCCCGCCGCCGGCGCCCTCGGTGTGAAAGGCGTGGATGGTCCGGCCCTTGAACGCCTCGATGGTGTCCTCGACGAAGCCGGACTCGTTGAGCGTGTCCGTGTGGATCATCACCTGGACGTCGTGCTCGTCGGCGACTCCGAGGCAGCAGTCGATCGCCGCCGGCGTGGTGCCCCAGTCCTCATGCAGCTTGAGCGCGCAGGCGCCGCCCGCGACCATCTCCTCCAGCGCCGCCGGGCGCGATGCGTTGCCCTTGCCGGCGAAGCCGAGATTGACCGGCAACGCGTCGGCCGCCTGGATCATGCGACCGATGTGCCAGGGCCCCGGCGTGCACGTCGTGGCGAAGGTTCCGTGCGCCGGCCCGGTGCCGCCGCCGAGCATGGAAGTGACGCCCGACATCAGCGCCTCTTCCACCTGTTGCGGGCAGATAAAGTGAATGTGGGTGTCGAAGCCGCCGGCGGTGAGGATCTTGCCTTCGCCGGCGATCACCTCGGTGCCGGGGCCGATGACGATGGTCACGTTGGGCTGAATGTCGGGATTGCCGGCTTTGCCGATGCCGGCGATGCGGCCGCCCCTCAAGCCGACATCGGCCTTCACGATCCCCCAATGGTCGAGAATCAGCGCGTTGGTAATCACGGTGTCGACCGCGCCCTGCTTGTTCGAGATCTGGCTCTGCCCCATGCCGTCGCGGATCACCTTGCCGCCGCCGAACTTCACCTCCTCGCCGTAGGTGCAAAGATCTTTCTCCACCTCGATGATGATGTCGGTATCCGCAAGCCGAACGCGGTCTCCGGCCGTGGGTCCGAACATTTCGACGTAGACGGCGCGCTGCATCTTGGCGGACATGGGTTGTCAGCTCTCTTGGGTTGGTTGCGGCGACGCATCGCGCCAACGATTCTCGAATGCAGGCCGCAAGATGTCGTGCGCGAATTTGAAGCCGTCGCGACGCCGGCGCCGGACGGTCTCCGGGGAGAAATCGCGCATTCCGTCCTTGTCGTCGGCCGGATGCTGCGCGGCAGGAATGAGCGTGGCCGCCGGATCCTGCATGTCGACGTTGACGATCGCGTCGATGATCTTGAAGCGACGCGCCTCATCCAAGCGGGCCTGCAGCCGCTCGTCGAGCGCATCGGGTGGAACCAAGGCAGTAAGGTCATCGATCGTTTCCACCAGCGCATTGATGCGGCGCGCCGTGTCGTGATCCTGCCGCAGGCGGTTGCCGAAGCTCAACTCGTGCATGCGATCCTCGACCGCGGCGAGGTTGCGCGGCAATCGCGCGCGTAAGGGATAGAGATTCATCACGACGAGCATGCGGTCGACATCAGGATCGGTGCTGAAGGCGTCAATAGCCAAGCCGAGCGGAGTATTGTCGACGAGACCGCCGTCCCAATGCGGCATGCCATCGATTTCGGTCCACGGGAATCCCGGCGGCAGACTGCCGCTCGCCAGCACGTGACGCGGTTCGATCTTGGTGGCGGCGATCTTGCCGAGCGGCTGATTGACGAACGCTCGCAGCTCGCCGGTCACCACTTCGACCGCGGTCGCTGCGAACGCGGTCGCGCTTGCGTTGAGGGCGGCGAAATCGACGTGGCGCCCGAGCGTCACCAGCAGCGGGCGCGTGTCATAGACATAGGTCCAAGTGGGAGCAGTCCAAAAATCCGGCCGAGGCGTATAGAAACCGGGCAGCCCGAAATAGGCGAGGTCGCGCTGTGCGGCCCGCATCCAGAATGGGGGCGCCTCCAGCATCAAATCGTCCCACAGGGCGTTGAGCCGGGCGCGGGCATCGGCACTGCTCTTCGCGCCGACCACGCAGGCGGCGTTGATGGACCCGATCGAGACGCCGCTGACGACCTTGAGCCGGATGCGGTGGCCCTGCGCCGAATAGTCCTCCATTAACTCGAGCAGCGCGTTCAATGCGCCGCATTCGTAGGATCCGAGTGCCCCGCCGCCTTGCAGAACCACGCCGACTTCGACCAACTTGTTCGCCGCCTCGGACATCCTCGGATCAGAGCTTTCCCATCACGGCTTGCCGGAATCCGTAAATCGTGCGCTTGCCGGAGAGCGCAACCAGCGTAACCTCGCGCGTCTGTCCCGGCTCGAAGCGCACCGCCGTCCCGGCGGCAATATCGAGCCGCATACCGCGCGCCTTTTTGCGCTCGAATTTGAGCGCCGGGTTGGTCTCGAAAAAATGATAATGCGAGCCGACCTGGATCGGTCGGTCGCCGCTATTCGTGACCGCCAACGTCACCGTCTTGCGGCCGGCATTGAGCTCGATCTCGCCGTCCTTGATGAACATTTCACCGGGAATCATGGAGGCTCGCGTCCCTCTCGCCTTCACCTAATCGGCTCATGCACCGTCACCAGCTTGGTTCCATCCGGAAACGTCGCCTCGACTTGGATGTCGTGGATCATTTCGGGAATGCCGTCCATCACCTCGCTGCGCGTGAGCACGTGTGCGCCCGCCTCCATCAGCTCGGCGACGGTTTTGCCGTCGCGCGCACCTTCGACGATGAAATCGGTGATGAGCGCCACCGCCTCCGGATGATTGAGCTTGACGCCGCGCTCGCGCCGCCGGCGCGCCACCATCGCAGCCATGGAGATGAGCAACTTGTCCTTCTCGCGCGGGGTGAGGTTCATGACATGCCCTCGAGACTGCGTTCACTCTCAGTTGAGCCAAAGCCGCGGCAACGCTACGCCGCGCAAGGCTGAAAGCACGGCGATGAGATCATGCCGTAGCGTGCCGGCGTCGGCTGCGCAGAGCCGCACCACGGCAAATCCGTTCCAGGCGGAGACGCCGGCTTCGCCGCGCAACCGGTCGCCCAACGCGCGCACAGTAGCCGCGGTCGCGTCGTCGCCGGGCACGATCAGCACGGTTGCGAGCGCGATGCCATCCTTGGCTACCGCGGGCTGCGCGAGCTTTCTCGCCACCGCGCCATCGAGCCGCATGGCTTCGGCGTGGATGAGCCGTCCGCCCCGGCGCAGCCGCCAACGGTCGAACAGGAAGCAGTCGTGCACGACTTCGCCCATGCCGGAACGTCCGAACACGATCGCCTCCGCCAGCAACAGCCGTGCATCCGCAGCGAGATCGATATCGATTGCGCGTTTGAGCCGGGCGCGATCGAACAGAATCATCTCCTGCGGCATCCAGGCAAGTGAGGCGGCGGCGCCAACGGAAAGCTTCACCTCGATGGTCGCCGCAGCGTCGAGGGCGCGATAGATCTTTTCCGCCGCGGCCGTCGTGACGACGAGCCGGGCGTCCGGCTCGACAGTCACGTCGAGCATGAGGCGATCACCCCCCGCCACGCCGCCCCCCGTGTTGACGATGACGGCCTCGAGCTCGTCCGAAATCGGTCCCGGGCAACGAACGCGCAGCGGACCGTCCTCGCGCACGCGCGCCCGCCGCGTCACGGCGCCGCTTGCCCGCACCGCCAGCACAATGCCACCGACGGCCCGGTTCGCCGCAAAGGTGCACGCTCGGTCGGCCGCTGCCTGTCCCACCCTTCGTCCTCGCCGCTAAATGGCCATCGCGCGTTTGAGCGCTGCCTCGTCCATGCTTTCACGGCTGCAGGAATAGACGATCGCGCCGCGATCCATGACCGCGAAATGGTCCCCCAACTCGCGCGCGAAGTCGAGATACTGCTCGACCAGCACCACCGCGATGCGTCCGAGATTGCGCAAATAGGCGATGGCACGGGCGATGTCCTTGATGATCGAGGGCTGAATGCCCTCGGTCGGCTCGTCCAGCAAAAGCAGCCGCGGCCGCATGACGAGGGCTCGGCCGATCGCGAGCTGCTGCTGCTGGCCGCCGGAGAGATCGCCGCCGCGGCGTCCCAGCATGTCGCTGAGCACCGGAAACAACGCGAACACGTCGTCGGGGATCGAGCGATCCTCCCGCTTGAGCGGTGCAAAGCCGGTCTTGAGGTTCTCCTCGACCGTCAAGAGCGGAAAGATCTCGCGTCCTTGCGGCACATAGGCGATGCCGCGCCGCGCGCGCTCGCTGGGCTTGAGCCGCGTGATGTCCTCCCCCTCGAACGTGATCGCACCCTTGCTGATCGAATGTTGTCCCGCGAGCGCGTCGAGGAGACTTGTCTTGCCCACCCCATTGCGTCCGAGCACGCAGGTCACTTTGCCCGCCTCGGCGGCGAGCGACACGTTGCGCAGCGCCTGCGCCGCGCCGTAATGCAGATCGATCGAGTCGACTTGGAGCATGACGTTACTCGAAGTGATGAGAAGTAGTTGGCCACCTGCCGAGCGCTGGCACAATTCTCCATCTGAACATTGCGATAGCCATTCCTTTTACCGCCCCAGATAGACCTCGACCACGCGCTCGTTCTGCGAGACCTGATCGATCGTGCCTTCGGCCAGCACCGAACCTTCGTGCAAGCAGGTGACTTTGACGCCGAGCTCGCGCACGAACGCCATATCGTGCTCGACCACCACCACGGTGCGCTCGCGATTGATCTCCTTGAGTAGTTCTGCGGTTTGCCGCGTCTCGGTGTCCGTCATGCCGGCAACCGGCTCGTCGACCAGCAGCAGCTTGGGCTCTTGCGCCAGCAGCATGCCGATCTCGAGCCACTGTTTCTGCCCGTGGGCAAGCGAGCCGGCCACACGATGACGCGCGGGTGACAATCGGATCACCTCGAGGATGCGGTCGATGCGGCGCCCCTCTTCGTCGGTCTCGCGCCAGAACAGCGTCTTGCGCGCGCGCCGGTCGCCTTTCAGCGCAAGGCCGATATTGTCCTCGACGGTATGCATGTCGAAGACGGTGGGTTTCTGGAATTTGCGGCCGATGCCGAGCAGTGCGATCTCGGTCTCGTCGAGGCGCGACAGATCGTAGGCGCCGTCGAAGTAAACCTCCCCGGTGTCGGGCCTGGTCTTGCCGGTGACGACATCCATCATGGTGGTCTTGCCGGCGCCGTTGGGACCGATGATGGCGCGCATCTCGCCGGGCTCTATGGTGAAGGACAGGTTGTTGAGCGCGCGGAAGCCGTCGAACGACACGGTCACGCCGTCGAGATAGAGAAGCGCCGTGGTCGTGCGCGCGTCCATCGCTCACTCCGCCGGCCGGGAAGCCGCGTGCGGCACGGGAACCGCTAGGTGCCGCCGCTGTCGCCATTCGTGCCAATGATGGTGAATGGTCCCGACGATGCCGCGCGGCAACAGCAGCGTGACGGCGACGAACAGACCCCCGAGCACGAACAACCAATAGGGCGCAAGCACGCCGCTGGTGAAATAGGTCTTGCCGTAATTCACGACCACGGCGCCGAGCACCGCGCCGGTCAGCGTGCCCCGCCCCCCGACGGCGACCC
Organism: uncultured Alphaproteobacteria bacterium; assembly: GCA_965652015.1. Lineage (GTDB taxonomy): Bacteria > Pseudomonadota > Alphaproteobacteria > Rhizobiales > Xanthobacteraceae > VAZQ01. The sequence goes on along the minus strand of CBFGVM010000015.1, from coordinate 9,275 downwards.
AGATCACGGCCTCGATGGAATTACCCGGCGAAAATTCGCTCGGATTGATGATGCCGACCTGCGGCACGTAGAGCGCGCCGGCAACGCCTGCCATGCAGGCCGACAGGGTGAAGACGAAGAGCTTGTAAGCCTCGACGCGGTATCCAAGAAACCGAGTACGCGCTTCGGCATCGCGGATCGCGACCAGGACCTTGCCGAACTTCGAACTCACGATGACGCGGCAGATGATAAAGCCGAGCATCAGCGCAAGCGTTGAACTCACGAACAACGCTGCCCGCGTTCCCGGGGCCTGCACGTTGAACCCGAGGATGTCCTTGAAGTCAGTGAGGCCGTTGTTGCCGCCGAAGCCGAAATTGTTGCGGAAAAAGCCGAGCATCAGCGCGAAGGTCAGCGCCTGGGTGATGATCGAGAGATAGACCCCGGTGACGCGGCTCCTGAACGCGAACCAGCCGAATACGAAGGCAAGCACGCCTGGCACGAACAAAACCATGAAGGCGGCGTAGGCGAAATGCTGAAATCCGTACCAGTAGATCGGCAGTTCCGGCCAGTTCAGGAACACCATGAAGTCGGGCAGAACCGGATGCGCGTAAACGCCGCGCGTTCCGATCTGCCGCATCAGGTACATGCCCATGGCGTAGCCGCCGAGCGCGAAGAAGGCGCCGTGGCCGAGGGAAAGAATGCCGCAATAGCCCCAGATCAAGTCGATCGACAGTGCCAGTAACGCATAGCAAAGATACTTGCCGAACAGCGCAACGAAATATGACGACAGGTGAAACGGCGAGCTCGCCGGCACCAGGAGGTTGAGCAGCGGGACGAGAACGCCGATCGCCGCCAGTGTGGCGAGAAAGGCGAGCGCGCCGCGATCGAGCGAGCGCAAGGCGAGATCCGCGATCATGCCTCTGCCGCCCGGCCCTTCAAGGCGAAGAGACCTCGCGGGCGTTTCTGGATGAACAAGATGATCAGCACCAGGATTGCGATTTTGCCGAGCACCGCGCCGGCGTAAGGCTCGAGGAACTTGTTGGCGATGCCCAGCGTGAATGCGCCGACGAGCGTCCCCCATAAATTGCCCACGCCGCCGAACACCACCACCATGAAGGAGTCGATGATGTAGCCCTGGCCGAGATTGGGGCTGACATTGTCGATCTGCGACAAGGCGACACCGGCAAGCCCGGCGATGCCTGAGCCGAGTCCGAAAGTGAGCGCATCGATGCGGCTCGTGCGAATGCCCATCGAGGCCGCCATCGCCCGGTTCTGCGTCACGGCGCGCATCTCGAGACCGAAGCGGGTGAAGCGTATGAGGGCAAGCAAGCCCACGAAGATGAGCAACGTGAACACGATGATCCACAGCCGGTTATAGGTGATGGTGATGTGCCCGAGGTCGAACGAGCCGCTCATCCACGACGGGTTGCCGACATCCTTGTTGGTCGGACCGAAGATGGTGCGCACACCCTGCTGCATGATCAGCGACAGGCCCCAGGTCGCAAGCAGCGTCTCGAGCGGCCGACCATAGAGAAAGCGGATGATGCCGCGCTCGATCAGGATGCCGACAAAGCCTGCGATCAGGAATGCCAGCGGAATGGCAATGGCGAGCGAATAGTCGAACAGCGCGGGATTGTGCGCGCGGATCAGCTGCTGAACGACGAATGTCGTGTAGGCGCCGAGCATGACCATTTCGCCGTGCGCCATATTGATGACGCCCATCACGCCGAAGGTGATGGCAAGGCCGATCGCCGCAAGCAGGAGCACGGAGCCGAGCGAGAGGCCGTACCAGGCGTTTTGCAGCGCGTTCCAAAACGCAAGACTGTTTTCGATGGAAGCGATGGCTTCCGCCGCGGCTTTCTTGACCTCTGGAGAGGCGCTCACGGGCAACCCGCCGAGCAGCGCGAGCGCGTCCTGATCCCCCCGCTGGCGGATCACGGCAATGGCGTCGATCTTGTCGGCATCGGACGCGTTGTCGAGGTAGAGCACGACTGCGGCGCGCGCCTCGATCAAGGCCTGTTTCACGCCCGCGTCTGCTTCGCGGGGGATCGCTTGATCAAGAGCTGCCAGCGCATTGGCGTCCTTGGATTTGAGCACGGCCTGGGCCGCCTCGAAACGCTTGCCGGCATCGGGAGCCATCAAGGTTAAGCCGCCGAGCGCGGCTTCAACCATTCGCCGTAACCGGTTGTTGAGGCGAACCGGCGCGAGGTCGGACGGCGCGTTTCCGGCGACCGGTTGACCGGTCGCCGCGTCGATCAGCCGGTCGGGCAGCTCACGAACGAAAACCCGCTTCTCGTTCGCGCTGAAGAGAAGTCGTCCCTCCTGCAACGCCCCGATGATTTGCGCGGCAAGCGCGTTGCCGCTCGTCGCGACGGCGTTGATGCCCTCGATCGTCTCATCGAAGCTGTCGGCAGTGAAGCGGAGAAGCCCGTCCTCATAAGGCCCGGCGCGCGCCGCTGTCACGACGGCAGCGAGCGCGGCCACGGCAAAGACGAGCGCGATCAACCGATCGCTGAAGGCACGCATCCTCGATCGTCCCGGCAGTTACGAGCGAGGCGGCTCAATAGCTGGACTGTGGGCCGCCTCCAATCATGCTGTGAACGCTATGGTCGAGCTGCGACGCCACTACACGCCGCCGCCGCACTTCTTGGTCACCGTGTTGTAGTTGCCGCACTTTAGCGTCACCCAGTCGGCCTGCAGGTCTTTCGAGCCCGGCAGGTACTTCGACCAGGCGTCGCCGGGAACCAATGTCGGCGTCTTCCAGACGACGTCGAATTGGCCGTCCGCACGCACCTCGCCGATATAGACCGGTTTGGTGATGTGGTGGTTGGGCAGCATCTTGGAGATGCCGCCGGTGAGATTGGGAGCCTCGATGCCGGGCAGCGCGTCGATCACCTTGTCCGGATCGGTCGAGTTGACCTTCTCGACCGCCTTCACCCACATCGCGAAGCCGATGACGTGGGCCTCCATCGGATCATTGGTGACGCGCTTCGGATTCTTGATGAAGGCCTTCCAGTCGGCGATGAACTTCTCGTTGATCGGCGTCTTGATCGACTGGAAGTAGTTCCAGGCGGCGAGATGGCCGACCAGCGGCTTCGTATCGATACCGGCGAGCTCCTCCTCGCCGACGGAGAAAGCGACGCTGGGAATGTCGGTCGCCTTGACGCCCTGGTTGCCGAGCTCCTTGTAGAACGGAACGTTGGCATCGCCGTTGATGGTGGACACCACCGCGGTCTTCTTGCCCGCCGAGCCGAACTTCTTGATATCGGAGACGATCGTCTGCCAATCGGCATGCCCGAACGGCGTGTAGTTGATCATGATGTCGGAGTCCGCGACCCCCTTCTGCTTGAGATACGCCTCAAGGATCTTGTTGGTGGTGCGCGGATAGACGTAGTCGGTGCCGGCGAGCACCCATCGCTTCACCTCGCCGCCGTCCTTCGACATCAGGTAATCGACGGCCGGGATCGCCTGCTGGTTGGGGGCGGCGCCGGTGTAGAACACGTTGCGCTCGCTTTCCTCGCCTTCGTACTGCACCGGATAGAACAGGATGCTGTTGAGCTCCTTGAACACCGGCAAGACCGACTTGCGCGACACCGAGGTCCAGCACCCGAACACGGCTGTGACCTTGTCCTTGGTGATGAGCTCGCGTGCCTTCTCCGCGAACAGCGGCCAGTTCGAGGCGGGGTCGACCACGACCGCCTCAAGCTTTTTGCCGAGCAGGCCGCCCTTCTTGTTCTGCTCCTCGATCAACATGAGCATGACGTCCTTCAGCGTGGTCTCGCTGATCGCCATGGTGCCGGAGAGCGAATGCAGGATGCCGACCTTGATCGTGTCTTGCGCCTGGGCGGGAAGTGCCGCCGCAACGCCGAACGCCAATCCCGCCGTAGCGGCTAGCAAGCGGCGGCCGAACGGTCGCTCGGCGACCGCAGCGATGGATGTGTGCATCGCGATGTCCTTCTGTTTGACGCGCGGCAAACGGCGCAAAGCTGTTTGCGGCGAAGGATTCGCAAGTGGCGTGCCAAGCGGAAAGGGCGGGTTAAATGCCTGCGCCGGCTTGCTGATCGGGCGCGTGCCGCCTCGATCCGACGCGCCAGGCGGGCGCGCTTGCCGCCGAAATAGACATTCGCCCAATTCCTAGGCAGAAAGTTGCGTTGGCCCAGCTGCCGAATAACCAATCGCTTGAAATCACGCGGGAAAAGCTTCGTGGCCGCAGTCGGCGACAAGCCGGCAAAGGCGCGACCGCGGCCGAACGCAGGGGGCCCGAGCGATCGCCGGGGTGCCTTCGTCCCACGTGTCACTCAACCCTCCTCCCACGTATCACCCAACCTTCCTCCCACCTGCCGCCCAATCGCCTCCCCCCACGCGCCGGATCCAATCGGCAGGCGGAAATGTGACCCTCGGACACGTCGCGCGTGACGAGTTTGCGTGATACAACAAGCCAGCGACATCCCTTTCGTCCGCCACCCCACAACAAAACGCTCCGAGGAGATGCTCATGGACAAACCCACCGCAGTTGATCGGCGCAAGTTTCTCGGCGCCCTCGGCGTCACGGTCGGCGGGACCGGTCTTGCCGGTGCCGGTCTGGTCGCCGGACCGCAACTGGTCAAAGCCGCCGGCGAGCCGCCCAAAGGCAAGATTCCGGACACGCCCTACCGCACCGGACACATGACATTCTTCACCAGCCCTGCGGCCGTGCTCGGCGAGCCGTCGCACAAGGGCCACATCATGGCGGCGGAAGAAATCAACGCCCAGGGCGGACTGCTCGGCAAGCGCAAGATCGAGACGATCACCGCCGACGAGGCCGCCGGCACCGATGCCAATGTCAAAGAACTTCGACGCATGAAGCTCGAAGGCAAGATCGACCTCTTCACCGGCATCATCTCGAGCGGCAATACGCCTGCCCTCGGCCCAGTCGCCGAAGAGCTGAGTTTGCTCACGATCTTCGTCGACGGCTGCACCGACTTCCTGTTCGACAAGGCGGTTCCGCAACCGAAATACACCTTCCGCATCACCAACATCCAATCGGCCGATGGCATCACATCAGCGATCGGCACCGCGCAGACCTGGCCGCAGGTGCGCAAGATCGCGCACATCCATCCGGACTACAGCTACGGCCGCAACGCCGCCGAGCATTTCACGCTGGCGCTCGATCGGCTGCTGCCGGGCACCGAGGTCGTGTCGGAAAGCTGGCCCAAGCTCGGCACCACCGATTTCACCTCGCACATCACCAAGGCGATGTCGGCCAATCCGGATCTGCTCTACACCTCGGTGTGGGGCGGCGATTACGTCGCCCTCTACAAGCAGGCGCTGCGCTACGGCCTGTTCGACAAGATGAAGGTGGCCACCACGCTCGCGATGGGCGTTGCGCCGCATGCCATCGGCAAGGATCATCCCGAGGGCGTGCTCGCCGGCGTCCACTCCAACTACTACTTCACCTATCCCGGCGGTGATCGCTGGCCGTTAAATAAGCAATTCGTGCAGCGCTACTACAAGCGCTGGAACGAATATCCGAACTTCCAGTCCGAAGGGTCCTACGTGACGCTGTACATGCTGAAGAAGGCGATCGAGCGCGCCAATCAGCTGGTCGGCGGCTGGCCCGACGACGAGGTGATCATCAGTCAGCTCGAAGGAATGGGATACGACGCACCGTCCGGTTATGTCTACATCCGACCGGACAACCATCAGGGATACAAGGACGCGGTGATCGGGTTCAGCAAGAACCTGCCGGACTACCCATTCTCCACCTGGGATCCCAACCGGGTGATTACGATCCCGATTCGCAACATCACGGCGCCGCCCAGCTGGCCGAAGCCCGGGCAAGGCCACAACGAATCGACGGCTGCCGCGGACTGGATCAAGAAGACCTGGCCCAAGGCAACGGGCTAACGCGTCGCTCGCTCGCGCGCATCGCGACAATGACCGCGCCCGCCCTCGGCGGGCGCGGCCGCCTGTAAGAGCGGGAAGAGGGCGTGTCAGTGTCGATACTGATCATCCAAATCCTCAACTCCCTGTTCTACGCCTCGGTTCTTTTCCTGATTGCTGCCGGCCTCAGCCTGATCTTCGGGGTCATGCGCATCGTCAACATGGCGCACGGCACCTTCTACGCCGTGGGCGCGTTCGTCACCGCCTGGCTGGTCGGGCGCGCCATCGCGCTTGGCATTCCCGCGGGATGGACGTTTCTGCTCATCCCCGTCGGCGCAGGCGCGGTCGCACTCCTCGGTGTCGCGATCGAGCCGCTGCTGCGGCCGTTTTATCGGCGCGCCGAGGAATATCAGCTGCTCGTCACGTTCGGCCTGCTGCTGATCCTAGAGGACCTCATTCGCTTCCTTTGGGGCGGCCTGCCGCTGTCCGCCGATCCCGTCATGGACGTGCTGCCCAGTATCCGGTTCGGCGGCCTGATCTATCCCGGCTACAACCTCGTGGTGATCGCAATCGGGGTTGCGTCCGCGGTCGTGCTGTGGGCGGTGATCTACCGCACCAAATTCGGCGTCATGTTGCGCGCGACCTCGCAGGACCGGCGCATGGCCTCGGCGCTGGGCCTCAATGTCGGGCTGGTCTACGTGTCGGCCTTCGCTATCGGCTGCTTCATGGCCGGCCTCGGCGGTGCCATCATCGTGCCGACGCAGACGGCGGTGCTCGGGATGGGCATCGACGCGCTCATTCTTGCTTTCGTCGTCGTGGTCATCGGCGGCCTTGGCAGCCTGCAAGGGGCGTTGGTCGGCGCGCTGATCGTGAGCTTCGTGCGCACGGCCGGCATCCAGTTCTTTCCCGAGATCGAGCTCGCCGTGCTCTATCTCATCGCGGCGGTGGTGCTGCTGGTCAAACCGACCGGACTGTTCGGGACCGCGTGATGACAGCCGACGCCAGCCGCGTGCAGCCCAAACTGCTGCTGTTCGCCGCCGCGGCCGTCGTCCTCATACTGCTCGCGTTGCTGCCGCTCTATATCGGCCTCTACCAGACGCAACTGTTGACCTATGGCCTGATTGCCGCCATCGCCGCGCTCGGCTTTAATCTGTTGCTCGGCTATACCGGCCTGCTTTCGTTTGGTCATTCCGCCTTCTTCGGCATCGGCGCCTATTCGGTCGCGTTTTTGCTGCGCGACGCCGGCATCCGCTCGATGGAGCTCTACATCTTGATCGGGTTGCCGGTCGCGGCGCTCACGTCGGCGCTGTTCGGCTACATCTGCGTCCGGCACACACGCATCTTCTTCGGCATCCTCACGCTCGCTTTGTCGCAGGTATTGTGGACCCTCACATACAAGTTTTTCTGGGTCACCGGCGGCTCGGACGGCCTGCGCGTGGGGCGGCCGACATTGCTCGCCGGCATGCTCACGTTCACGGGGCGTGACGCGTTCCAGCGATTCATCAACGGATATTATTATTACGTGCTCGCCGTGTTCGCGATTTGCGTGGTGATCATGTGGGTGATCGTGCACTCGCCCTTCGGGAAGGCGCTGCAGGCCATTCGCGACAACGAAACGCGCGCCGCCTTCCTCGGCTTGCGCATCAGGCGATTCCGCTGGGTTGCGTTCCTGATTTCCGGAACGTTCACGGGGCTCGCGGGTATTCTCTGGGTGCCGCTCAACGGCCTGACGACGCCTGAGGTGTTGTATTGGCCGTTCTCGGGCGAGATCGTGTTCATGACCCTGCTCGGCGGCTTTCGCAACTTCACCGGTCCGATCGTCGGCGGCATACTCTTCACTTATCTCAAGACCTACGCGGTCGCGGCCACCGAATATTGGCAGCTCCTGCTCGGCGTCGTCCTCGTGCTCCTGGTCATGCTGTTGCCGACCGGCATCGTGGGTGCGATCTCGGCGACGGCGGCCAAGCTGCGGCGGAAGGAGAAACCGGCGTGATCCTTCTCGAGACGGTCGACCTCAGCAAGCAGTTCGGCGACGTCCACGCCTGCGATCATGTGAATTTCACCGTCAACAAGGGCGAATTTCTCTCGCTCGTAGGCTCGAACGGCGCCGGCAAGACCTCGCTCGTCAACCTGATCAGCGGCCATCTTACGCCGGACAGCGGCCGCATCCTGTTCGAGGGCAAAGACCTCACCTTTGCCCCCGTCTACGAGCGTATCAGGGCGGGCATCGCCCGCAGCTTCCAGATCGTGAATCTGTTCGACGCACTAAGCGTTTTTGACAACGTCGCGTTGTCGATTTTCTCGCGCGAGCGCAAGGTCGTAAAAATCGCCGCGCTTGCCGATCGCGATCGGGACGTCCGCCGCGAGACCTTCGACGTGCTTGGCCAGTTCGGACTTGCGGAAAAGAGCGCCGTTTTCGCCGGCGGCCTGGCGCAAGGCGAGCGCAAGCTGCTCGACGTTGCCGTCGCTTATGCGTTGCGCCCGAAACTGCTCTTTCTCGACGAACCGACCAGCGGGGTGAGCACGCGCGACAAGACGCAAATCATGGATACCGTGTCGTCGGTCGTGCGTGCCGGCGCGGTGACCGCCGTCGTCATCGAGCACGACATGGACGTGGTGTTCCGCTACTCGGACCGCATCGTGATGATGCATGAAGGCAGATTCCTCGCCGACGGAACGCCGGAAGCGATCAAGGCGAACAAGGACGTCGCCAATATCCTTCTCGGCGCACCGCTCTCGGCTTAAGACGGCGAAGGACGAGCAAGTGCTGCTGGACGTCGAATCGATAAATACCTTCCGCGGGCCCGCGCACATCCTGCGCGGCGTGACGCTCAACGTCGGTGACGGCGAGGTTGTCTCGCTGGTCGGGCGCAACGGCGCCGGACGCACGACCATCATCGAAAGCATCATGGGCCTGCTGCCGGTGCGCTCGGGTCGGATTCGCTTCCGCGGCGAGGACATCGCCAAGATGCCGCCGCACAAGCGCGCCAAGCGCGGCATCGGCTATGCGCCCGAGAATGCCGGCATCTTCCCCGAGTTGACCGTGGGCGAGAACCTCATGATCAGCCGCTGGATGTCCGACAAGACCGCGCGCGGCGCCAGCGGCGGGATCGATGCCGAGGCGCAGGCGCTCACCGTTTTTCCCGAAGTCGCCAAGTTCATGAACCGGCCAGGGCTCAACCTCAGCGGCGGGCAAAAGAAGATGGTGTCGATTGCGCGCGCCATGGCGCTCGCGCCGTCGCTTATGATCCTCGACGAGGCGTTCGAAGGCCTGGCGCCGGTGGTGGTGAAGCGTTTCCGCGACGCCGTCATGATGATCAAGGGCTTGGGCATTTCGCTTTTGCTCGCCGAATCAAATCTCACGAGCGCGGCCGCTATTGCCGACCGGCTCTACGTCATCGATCGCGGCGAGATCATCTTCCACGGCACGCCAG
>CBFGVM010000014.1:0-21744 GCA_965652015.1 uncultured Alphaproteobacteria bacterium | reverse complement strand
GGCCGACGATAAGATCATGGCGCTGTTCGAGCCCGGCTCCTACGACGCGGTTCCTCACGACGGCATCCGCAAGGTGATCGCCCGCCGGCTCCTCGAAGCGAAGCTCACCATTCCGCATTTTTATCTCACGCTCGACTGCAACATCGACAAGCTCTTAGCCGCGCGCGAAGAGATCAACGCTGCCGCGCCAAAGGACAAGGACGGCAAGCCGGCCTACAAGATCTCGGTCAACGATTTCGTCATCAAGGCGCTGGCGCTGGCGCTGCAGCGCGTTCCCGACGCCAACGTGACTTGGACCGAAAGCGCCATGCTCCGGCACAAGCATTCCGACATCGGTGTTGCGGTGTCCATACCGGGCGGATTGATCACGCCGGTCGTGCGCCACGCCGAACAAAAATCGCTCTCCGTCATCTCCAACGAGATGAAGGATTTCGCTGCCCGGGCGCGGGCCCGCAAGCTCGCGCCGCACGAGTATCAGGGCGGCACAAGCGCGGTGTCGAACCTCGGCATGTACGGGATCAAGGAATTCTACGCCATCATCAACCCGCCGCACGCGACCATTCTTTCGGTAGGGGCGGGAGAGGAGCGCGCCGTCGTTCGCAACGGCAAGATAGAGGCGGCGCAAATGATGACCGTCGGGCTTGCAACCGACCATCGTGCGGTCGATGGGGCGCTCGGCGCCGTGCTGCTCAACGCATTCAAGGCGCTGATCGAAAATCCCGTAATGATGGTCGTGTGAGTTCTAGCGTCGGTCTCGCCGGATACGGCGTGACGATAGGCTGACGGATCAGGGAGAATGCCATGACCGAGCATGGGAGCAGATCAGCGCGGGGGAGGACGGGCCTCCTTGCGGTCATCATGTTTGCCGGCGCGATCGCGGCGCTTCCGATTTCGGTGCACAGCCAAGAGCGATTTCCGGCCAAAACCATCCGCATCATCGTGCCGTTCCCGGCCGGCGCCACGACTGACATGCTGGCGCGGCTTTTTGCGCAACGGCTGACGGAAAGCCTCGGCCAAACTGTGGTGGTGGAAAACGTCGGCGGGGCGGGCGGTTCGCTCGGCGCCGACCAAGTTGCGAAGGCAGCCCCGGACGGCTACACGCTGCTATTCCACAACATCACCTTCACCACCACGACGACGTCGCTGCAATTTGCCGGGCGTTCGCGTCACGACATCGAGCAGGATTTCGTGCCGATCGCGGTCGGAGCTTATGTGCCGCTGTTGCTGTTGGCGCATCCTTCAGTTCCCGCGCGCAACCTCAAGGAATTCGTGGATTACGCCAGGCAAGCGAAAGAGCCGCTGTTCTACGGTTCCACCGGTCCAGGCAGCGTGATGAACCTGATAGGCGAAGTGCTTAAGCGAGACACCGGCATCAAGCTGGATCACGTGCCATTCCGCGGTGCCGCGCCGCTGGTGCAGGAGATGTTGTCGGGCCGAATACAATTCGGCGGCGATCAACTTTCGAGCTCACTGCAGCACGTGCGTGCCGGCGCACTCACGGCACTGGCGGTGACCAATCGATCGGCGGCCCTGCCGGAGGTCCCGAGCACGCGCGAGCTCGGCTTCCCCAACCTTGATCTGCGCGGCTGGAACGGCTTCTTCGCGCCCAAAGGTACACCGGAGCCGGTGATCGCCCGACTGAACCAGGAGATCGCAGCAGCGGCGAGACACCCGGACCTGCAGAAGCGGATGACGGATGTCGGTGCCGAGCCTTCAGGATCGAGCCAGGTCGAAATGCGCGACATGCTGCGCGAGCAGATCGCCAAGATCAGACCCATGGTCGAAGAGCTCAAGTTGGTGGTGCAGTAACGCCGATAGGCAGAGAAGCGGCAATGATCTAGACTCGTCATGCCCGGCCTTGTGCCGGGCATCGTCTTAAAGACGCGTATTGGTGAAGGACGAGGATGGCCCGCGGACTCTACGTGTGCTCGGGTCCGGCCAGAAACCGAAACTGCATGCGCGAGCGCGACCGGCCTTCGGAGATAAAGCGAGATGGCTGAGACCTCCTTCGACATCATTATCATCGGCTCCGGTCCCGGCGGCTACGTCACCGCGATCCGCGCGGCGCAGCTCGGTTTTTCCACCGCGATCGTCGAGCGCGATTACCTCGGCGGCATCTGCCTCAACTGGGGTTGCATTCCCACCAAGGCGCTACTGCGCTCGGCCGAGATCTTCCACTATCTGCAGCATCCCAAGGACTACGGGCTTTCCGCCGAAAGGGTGACTTTCGATCCCGCCGCGGTGGTCAAGCGCTCGCGCGCGGTGTCGAAACGACTCAACGACGGCGTTGGCTTCCTGATGCGCAAGAACAAGATCACCGTCATCTGGGGCGGGGCTACGATCGAGGCGCCCGGCAAGGTCACAGTGAAGGCGGCTGCGACGGAGGCGCCCAAAGGCGCACTCGGGGCAGGCAGCTATCAGGCCAAGCACATCATCATCGCCACCGGCGCGCGGCCGCGCGTACGTCCCGGGCGCGAGCCCGACAAGAAGCGGAACTGGACTTATTTCGAGGCCATGGTGCCGGACCGCATGCCGCAGTCGCTCGTGGTGGTCGGTTCGGGGGCGATCGGCATCGAGTTCGCGTCATTCTACCGAACCTTCGGGGTCGAGGTGACGGTGGTCGAGATATTGCCGCAGATTCTGCCGGCGGAGGATGCCGAGATTTCCGCCTTCGCGCGCAAGCAATTCGAGAAGCAGGGCATCAAGATTCTCACCAGCGCCAAGGTGACGAAGCTCGACAAGGCAGCGGACAGCGTCACCGCGACGATCGAAGACGGCAAGGGCGGCACGCAGACGCTCACCGTCGAGCGCGTGATCTCCGCGGTCGGCGTAACCGGCAATATCGAAAATCTCGGTCTCGAAAAACTCGGGGTGAAGACCGATCGTGGCGCGATCTCGGTCGATGCCCTCAACCGCACCAATGTGCCCGGTATCTATGCGATCGGCGATGTATCGGGCCCGCCGCTCTTGGCCCACAAGGCCGAACACGAAGGGGTCATCTGCGTCGAGGCGATCAAAGGCCTCAAGCCGCATCCCATGGAAAAGCGCCTGATCCCGGGCTGCACCTATTGCTCACCGCAGGTCGCTTCGGTCGGCCTCACCGAGCAGGCGGCGAAGGACAACAAGCTTGATGTCCGCGTCGGCCGGTTTCCGTTCGTGGGCAACGGCAAGGCAATCGCGCTGGGCGAAGATCAAGGCCTGGTCAAAGTGATTTTCGATAAGAAGACCGGCGCGCTGCTCGGCGCGCATATGGTCGGCGCGGAGGTGACGGAGCTGATCCAGGGCTACGTGGTGGCGATGAACCTCGAGACCACGGAAGAGGAACTCATCCACACCGTATTCCCGCACCCGACGCTTTCCGAAATGATGAAGGAGGCCGTGCTCGACGCCTATGGACGCGTCCTCAATATTTGATGCCCATCATCCCGCGTTCATACTCACCCTTCGCCGCAGACGTGCGATGAACCCCTTCGGGTCGCGGAGGCATCGTGAACGGGCTGGTAATCTCTCCAGGCGATATAGGAAAACTCTTTGGCGCGATGCGGAGCGGTTCTTCGACTTGGACGAAATCACATGACGTCCGGCTGGTCGGGGAGTGGAAGTCGAATGTGGCGCTGCTCGATCCGTAGCTGGGGCGTCTGGTTATTCGCGGCACTGCTGTTGTCCCCGCATGATCAGCACGCCGCGGCACAAGCCCCCGAGCGTCCGGCCGCTGCGACGACCGCACCCTCGGCTCCCGCCATTGCCGAATATCGTCGCAAATTGGAGCAGTACACCGCGGCGCGTCGCAAATACGAGGCAGAAGCCGACGCCTACTGGTCTTCCGTCTCGGAGAAGCGGCGGGTGCGCCATGCTAAGCGCCGCAACAACCAAGAAATTCTGCTCAGCGATTACGTGCTGACCCAGCCGCCGGTCTATTCCGGGCCGCCGAAACCGGTCGATCCATCGGCGCCCATCGAGGAGGCGCCGCCCTGGAAATATGTTCCGGTGGTGGCGGACTTTCTGCGCGCCGCAGCGAAGGAATTCAATTTTGCCCCGCAGCAGCCGCGAAGCGAGATTGAATACAAACGCGCCTACGTCAAAGTCGCAGCCTCCGCCGGGCTGACGAAGGAGCAGGTCGTGCGAATTTACGCGTTCGAATCCGGTGGCGACGGCAAATACGACGTGCAGGCGGGGCTGGAACAGCCGAAGCCCGGCGCCCGGGCGATCTCCACCGCGCTGGGCTACAACCAGCTATTGGCCACCAACAGCGTCGAGCTGCTCGCCGAAAAGGGTGATCAGTTCATCAAAATCTTGAGCGCGAAGGCCGCAGGGCTCCCGGAGGACGCGAAGAAGTCACTGCAAAAAAAGATCGCCGTGCTCAAGAGCATGATCGCTTTCTGCCGGACTGTGCCGGATAGCTGGAGCGAGCACGATAGGCTCGCGAAGACAACGAAAGGGCTCGCCGTCCATGCACTAAACCTGGATGTGGACATTGGTCCTTTGCTGCAGACGCAGAAGCTTTTGGATTCCGTGGTGTTCGCGCGCGCTCAAGGGTATGACGCTGTGTTGAGCGCGGCCGAACTCGAAATGATGAATCTCACCGGCGACGGCAATGGTCTCGACATTCTCAGGATGCCGGCGGCATGGCGTGAGCGCGTGCCCACCTCGAATTTCTTTCAACCGGGAGGCTATGAGCGCAATCCGATCGCCGGCCGCAGCGGCGTCGTCTCCAGGTTGATAGCGGCGACCAACGCAGTGATGGATCAAGAGAGCAAATTGCAAGGCGCCAAGGATCTGGCGGCCTTATTTGCGAATAAGCACGATTCGCAGAACGAAGTTATGAGAATGCCCGGCGCGCCGGCGCGGTAGCAGCAAGTCTCCACGGTCTTACGGATTTTTCGCGATCTGCTCCAGCACCGGCTTCCACCTCTGCTGCTCGGACCGAATGAACGCGAGGAGTTCCGTTGGCGTCATTGGCTGCGGATAGTTGCCGGTTGTTTCGAGCTTGGTCTTGGTGGCGGGATGGGTGACCGCCGCGCTCAAATCCTCGCTCAGCTTGCGCACGATGGCATCAGGCGTGCCGACAGGCGCGACCAGCGCGAGCCAGCCGCGGACGTTGAAGCCGGGAAGCGTTTCCGCGGCGGTGGGCAAATCTGGGAATTCGGGCAGGCGCGCCGTCGAGCCGACGGCGAGCGCCTTGATGGTTCCGGCCTGCAGCGCACCCCCGAGCGGAGGATACCCGTCGATGACCATGGGCACGCGCCCGCTGATCACATCGTTGAGCGCTTGCGCGGTGCCCCCGAGATACGGGACCATGAGGAGCTTGATGCCTGCGAGTTGCTGCAGCGCTTCGCCGCCCATGTGGGACAGCGTCCCACGTCCCGTCGCGGCGTACGAGAATTCGCCCGGCCGTTTTTTCGCAAGCGCGATGAAGTCCGGCAACGTCGTCACGCCGAGCGAGGACGCCACCGTTATGAAAAACGGCTGTTCGGCGACGAAGCCAACCGGGACAAAATCGCGCGGCAGTTCGAGCGGCAGGTTGGCTTGCAGTCCCGGCAGCGTCACGAAGGCGGACGACGCCGGCATGTAGAGCGTGTAGCCGTCCCCGGTGGCGGCACCGGCGGTGCGCGCCGCCACGGCGCCGCCGGCCCCCGGATGATTGAGAGTGATGACCTGCTGTCCCCACATCTGCGAGAGGCGATCCGCGACGATCCGCAACAGGGCGTCGGGTGAGCCGCCCGGCGCCGAATGCGTGATGATGCGCACGGGCCTGGCAGGGAAGTCTTGCGCTTGCGCCCTCGCGAGGCCTGCGAGGGCCGGGAGCGCGGCGGCACCTGCGGCCAGATGTAAAAATTCACGGCGGGGAAGTTTCATGGCGTCCCGTGCTGGTTCCAACTCGGCACGGTATCATGCCGTTGCGCCGACCACGAGCACGTTTGAATCCCGTCGATCGTGGCGGCGCCAATCGGAGGGCAGCGTCGCCAGTAGGCAGAAAAAGTTGTAGGCTGTTTGCGGCAGTCAGCAATTGGTACTCAACGGTGAGGAAGCGTCATGCGATACAAACCCAAAAGCACTGCCGCGCTCGACATAGCTCTTGGTGGCTTGCCGGATAAGATGCGAGTCGAGGTGGACCCAGACGTTAAGGTCTCGGCGAGGACCGTCGGCGAACTTCGCAAGGTGGCGGCGTGGCCGGAGAATCTGGCGATAACAACACCGGAGGAACACCGTCCTGAAAGCTCAGTAAGGGTGAGCAAGGCCAACGTGGCGACGCGTTTCTCGCCGAAGTCCTAGGACGCCGCGCAAGGCTGCGCCCCTTTTTGCTAACGCAAAGCGGATAGGCTAGCGCCGACGACCGCTTGGCTCACCCGATCTCGACGTCGTTCCAGAAGCCGATCCAGTGGTCGACCTGCTTCATCGACGCGCGCGGCGCCTCATACGACCACGCGGCGCGCTCGCTGCGGGCGGCGTCCGCGGCGAGGTCGTAGAATTGGACACCGTGCGGGCAGGCCAGGTCGCTCTGCGTCTTCGGTGCTAGATGCAGCAAATCCATGCGGACGGTTTCCCGCGGAAAATACCGATAGCCACCCACCTCGAGGGTCCGATCGCTTTCGGCGACCACCTGATCGCGCCATATCGCCTTCATGATTGAACTTCCTTTCACCGCCTTTCCAACGGCTGGATTCAGTTGTCTCCGCCGCCGAAGAAGCCACTCGCATCGCGGAGAATCTGCGACCGAATGAACGGGTCGGGATCGGCGCCCATCACAATGGATCCGCGTTGGCCGCATGGGGTCCAGCAAACCACGTTGGACGGCGGCGTATTTCGGTATTTGCCCGGAGCGACATAGGCGCGTTGCTGCCGGTTCGTCTGCCGGGCGTCGGCGGAAGAGGCGAGGACCATTCCGAGACCCAGCGCGGAAGCAAACAATCCAACCGAGAGCAATGTCCTATTGATCAGCATGGAATCCTCCATCGATTTCCGTCGCGCGAGCGGCCAATATGGCGCCTGTCGCCGGCATGGACCAGCCGACGTTCATCACAACTCCGTGTCGGCGCGTGCGACTCATCGTGTGCTGCGATCGGCCTGGATAGACCGTAGCTATTGGATGCCGCGCGATATGTGCCAAGCGCTTCCGGCGCGTGCAGACGCCGCGCCTGCGGCCCGCCATCGGAAGCGACATTTGCATACGGGCGGCTTGCGCCGGCGGCACCGTATCCGTAAGTAAGTTTGAGGAGCTTCGATGACGGTCGTTCTCGACACCAGCAGCAGAGTACGCCATCCGGAGAAAGCGCATCGGCCCGACGTGCCGGTGTTGAAAAAGCCCGACTGGATCAGGGTGAAGGCGCCCGTGTCCAGGGGCTACGAGGAGACGCGCGCGATCGTGCGCGCGAATGGCTTGCACACCGTCTGCGAAGAGGCGGGCTGTCCTAATATCGGCGAGTGCTGGGACAAGAAGCACGCGACCTTCATGCTGATGGGCGACACTTGCACGCGCGCCTGCGCCTTCTGCAACGTGAAGACCGGCTTGCCTGGCCCGCTCGACGAGGCCGAGCCCGAACGGGTGGCCGAGGCGACAGCCACGCTCGGCCTCAAGCACATCGTGGTGACCTCCGTCGATCGCGATGATCTCAATGACGGCGGCGCAGCTCACTTTGCCGCCGTCATTTGCGCGATCCGCACGCGCTGCCCATCGACGACTATCGAGGTGCTCACCCCCGATTTCCTGCGCAAAGACGGCGCGGTCGAGACCGTGGTCGCGGCCAAGCCCGACGTATTCAATCACAATCTCGAAACCGTACCGTCGAAATACCTCACCGTGCGGCCCGGCGCGCGCTACTTCGCCTCGATCCGCCTGCTGCAGCAGGTAAAGGAGCTCGACCCTGCGATGTTCACCAAGTCCGGACTGATGGTCGGACTCGGTGAGGAGCGGAATGAAATTCTGCAGGTCATGGACGACTTGCGCGCAGCCGACGTCGACTTCCTCACTATCGGCCAGTATCTGCAGCCGACGCGCAAGCACCACCCGGTCATGCGCTTCGTGCCGCCCGCCGAGTTCAAAGCATACGAGACCATTGCCTATGCCAAAGGTTTTTCGATGGTCTCCTCCTCGCCTCTTACACGCTCCTCGTACCATGCCGGCGAGGACTTCGCGCAATTGCGAGCGGCGCGGCAAACGCGGCTTCGCTGAGCCCACGATCCCGGCAACTTTGCCGGCTGACGGTGCCTGCGAATTCCTTGCAGCGGTCGAGAACAGTCGATGCCGCAATTCTCCACCACGCGCCGGGTTCGCCACTCCGCCGCCCACATGTTCGATCTCGTGGCCGACGTGGAGCGCTATCCGGAATTCGTGCCCCTGTGCCGCTTGCTCAAGATCCGCAAGCGCATCCCCCAACCGGAAGGCGTCGAGGTCCTCATCGCCGACATGACCGTTGCCTACAAGTTCGTGCACGAAACCTTTACCAGTCGCGTCACACTCGACCGCCCCAACTTGCAGATCCTCGTCGAGTATCTCGAAGGCCCGTTCAGCAGGTTGGAGAACCGCTGGGCCTTTCATCCGAAGGGCGAGCAAACCTGCGAGGTGGAATTTTTCATCTCCTACGACTTCAAGAGCCGGACGCTGGGCTTGCTCATGGGTACGATGTTCGACGCCGCCTTCCGCCGCTTCGCCGCGGCGTTCGAACGGCGGGCCGACGCGGTCTATGCAAGGTGAGACCACCGTCAGCGGACACACGGACGTTCATTCCG
Organism: uncultured Alphaproteobacteria bacterium; assembly: GCA_965652015.1. Classification (GTDB taxonomy): domain Bacteria; phylum Pseudomonadota; class Alphaproteobacteria; order Rhizobiales; family Xanthobacteraceae; genus VAZQ01. The sequence goes on along the minus strand of CBFGVM010000014.1, from coordinate 13,017 downwards.
GGGCCGTGCGGCCGATACGCTAGCCTGACGAGGTCGGCGGCTTGGACTGCTCGGCGAGTGCGTCCAGCATCGCCAGCGCCTCGAAGACGCTGGCGCGGCGGACCTGCGCGCGCCCGATGTCACCATACTGGCGCTCCTGCTGGATGAGCCGTCCGTCGCGTGAGGCGGCGGCGAGATGCACGAGCCCGACGGGTTTGCCAGGTACCGCACCGCCCGGCCCCGCAATGCCCGTGATCGACACTGCGAGATCGACGGGCGCGTGCGCCAGCACTCCGCGCGCCATGGCTGCGGCGGTCTCTCGGCTCACCGCACCGTGGCGTATCAGCGTCAGCGGCGGAACTCCGAGCATCGTTTCCTTCGCCTCGTTGCTGTAGGTGACGAAGCCGCGTTCGAACACGTCTGAAGATCCCGGAATTTCGGTCAACGTTGCCGCAAGCAGGCCGCCGGTGCACGATTCCGCAGCGCCGAGCTTGAGCCTTTTGCGGCGACAGAGATCGAGCAGCGCGCGCGCCCGCTCTTCGAGCTCCTCCGCCATCTACAGCCGGTCCCGCCACGGCAGCCGCACGGTCGCGTTGGCGAACGCCGCCATGCCTTCACCACGCCCGGTAAAGCCCATCTTTTCGCTGGTGGTCGCTTTTAAGCCGACGCGCTCGATCGCAACGCCGGCGATGTCGGCGATGCGCGCGCGCATCGCATCGCGGTGAGGACCAATCCGCGGCACTTCGCACACGATGGTAACGTCGAGATGGGCGATGCGCCCGCCGCGCGCACGAACGCGTTCGGCCGCGAACGCCAAGAACCTGTCGGAGGAGGCGCCACGCCACTGCGGATCCGTCGGCGGGAAATGAACGCCGATATCACCGTCGCCGAGCGCGCCGAGAATCGCATCGACGAGCGCGTGAAGAACGACATCGGCGTCCGAGTGTCCGGACAGTCCACGGGGATGCGGGATGCGAACGCCGCCGAGCATGACGTGATCGCCATCGCCGAAGCGGTGGACGTCGAAGCCGAAGCCGCTGCGCACGTCGCTCAAGGCCGTGAGTTTGGCGGTCTCCGCGCGCACAAAATCGTCGTCTGTGGTGAGTTTGACGTTTTCGGCTTCGCCCTCGAACGTGGCGACCCTGAGGCCCGCCCACTCGGCGAGCGCGGCGTCATCGGTGAAATCGTCGCGGCCCGCCGCCTTTGCCCGGCGATGCGCGTCGAGCAGGATGGCAAAGCCGAAGGCCTGTGGCGTCTGCGCGATGCGCAGATGCGCGCGGTCAATGGTTCCGGTCACGCAGCCCGCCGCGTCCACGGTCTTGACCGTGTCGGCGACAGGCACGACCGGGACCGCCGCGCCGCTCGAAACTGCGGCGGCGATCGCCCGCGTAATCAGGGCGTGCGAAGCGAACGGCCGAGCCGCATCGTGCACCAGCACGAGGTCGGGGCCGTGCGGCTGTAACGCTTCCAGACCGGCACGCACCGAGCCTTGTCGCGATGCTCCGCCGTGGACGGGCGGCAATAACCCGAGGCCGGCGCTCGCCGCGCTGAACAGGGCGGCGTCAGCGGGATGGATGACGGGCTGCACCAGCGAAATGCCGGCGTGACCGGCCATCGCAGCCAGGCTTGGCCGGATGACGGGCTCGCCGAAGACCTGCCGGTACTGCTTGGGCAGCCCCCCGCCGGCGCGCAGCCCGCGGCCCGCTGCGACAACGACGGCTGCGACGCTAGCGACCATGCTCTGCCAGTCGAAGGTGATGCGCGTCATGGCTTAGCGCGTCGCGGCCACGCCGCAAACCCGCATATCGCGCGTCCCGCTGCACGCTCGATCCGAGTGGGGATGTTTTGCACTGCAGCACTTGCGCATTCGGCCAGATTGGCTAAACTCTATGCAGCCGGGATACATCGCCTAATTCATGTGCAGGGAGGCTAAATACCTCCAGTGGAACTCCTTTTTCGGCCCTCGCCGGTTGCCATCGGCAATGTGACCTTGTCGAACGCGGTCATATTGGCCCCGATGTCAGGGGTGACCGATGCCCCGTTTCGGCGCCTTGTGGCGGCGCTCGGGGCCGGGCTGGTTGTCTCGGAAATGACCGCAAGCGCGGCGCTCGCCCAAGGCCGCCCCGAGGCGCGGTTGCGCAGCGAAGGGCGGGGCCTGCGCACGCACGTGGTGCAGTTGGCCGGCTGTGAGGCACGCTGGATGGCGGAGGGCGCGCGGATCGCCGAGGCCTGCGGCGCTGCCATCATCGACATCAACATGGGTTGCCCGGCGCGCCAGGTCACCGGCGGGCATTCCGGTTCCGCACTCATGCGCGACCTCGATCACGCCACGTCGCTGATCGAGGCAACGGTCGGCGCCGTATCGGTCCCGGTCACGCTCAAGATGCGGCTCGGATGGGATGACCGCAGCGTCAATGCGCCCGAGCTCGCGTGCCGCGCCCAAGATGCCGGCGTGCGCATGATCACCGTGCATGGGCGAACGCGCTGTCAGTTCTATAACGGCCGGGCAGATTGGGCCGCGGTTCGTCGGGTCAAAGACCGCGTCGCGATTCCCGTCGCCGTGAACGGGGATATCTGTACCTATGCGGATGCTGTGGGCGCGCTCGCAGCCTCCGGCGCCGACGCCGTGATGGTAGGGCGCGCCGTCCGGGGCCGCCCGTGGCTACCTGGACAGATTGGCCGCCGCCTTGCCGGCGGCCGGCGCGAAAACGCACCGCCGCTTACGGCCCAACGCGCGATCATCGCTCAGCTCTACGACGAGATGCTCTCGCACTATGGGCGCGCGCTTGGCTCGCGTCATGCGCGCAAGCATCTCGGTTGGGCGCTCGATGCCGCAGCTGAGACGTCCGGCGCATCCGAGTCGCTCCTCAAAGCACATCGCGCCCATGTGCTCACTGCCGACGATCCGGCTGCGGTCCGGCGCCACTTGGCCGACGCCTACATCGATTTCGCCTCCGCCTCGTCTGCCAAGGGATCACCCGGTTGGCCACAGCAATCCGGCAACGAGAGGAAGGCCGCATGAGCCGGCACGAGCCGATGCCGACGCTTCCGTCGGGCACCGCGGATGCCGTTCTCGACGCGCTGCCGCATCCGGTCATCATGATCGCGTCGGATGGGCGCATCGCCAACGCCAATGCAGCGGCAGAGTCCTTTTTCGAAGCCTCTTTGCCGCTGCTGCGTCGCCATAGACTGCGCGAGCTAGTGCCGTTCGGAAGCCCGCTGCTCGCCCTCATCGAGCAGGTGCGCGGCCGCGGTGCTGCCGTCAACGAGTACAAGGTTGATCTGGGCACGCCGCGCAATCCCGGCGAGCGCGTGGTCGACCTGTATGTGGCCCCGTTGCCGGAGCGGCCGGATCACGTGGTCGTCATGCTGCAAGAGCGCACGATCGCCGACAAGATGGACCGCCAGCTCACCCATCGCGGCGCTGCCCGTTCCGTGATCGCGCTTGCGGCCATGCTCGCGCACGAGATCAAGAATCCGCTGTCCGGCATCCGCGGAGCGGCGCAGCTGCTCGAACAATCGGTCAACGACGATGACCGCACATTGACGCGCCTGATCTGCGATGAAGCCGACCGCATCGTGAAGCTCGTGGACCGCATGGAGGTATTCACCGACGAGCGGCCGATCGAGCGCGAGCCAGTCAATATCCACGCCGTGCTCGAGCACGTGAAGCGTCTCACCCAATCGGGCGTGGCGCGGCACATCAAGTTCGTGGAGGAGTACGATCCCTCGCTGCCGCCCGTGCTCGGCAATCGTGACCAGCTCATCCAGGTCTTCCTCAATCTCGTCAAGAATGCCGCCGAAGCGATCGGCGAGGACGCGACTGACGGCGAGATTGGACTTTCAACTGCGTTTCGGCCGGGCGTGCGCCTGTCCCTTCCGGGCAGCAAGGCGCGGGTAGGGCTGCCACTCGAATTCTGCGTCAAGGACAACGGACCCGGCGTACCTGAGGATCTGCTGCCGCATCTGTTCGACCCGTTCGTGACGACGAAATCCGGCGGATCGGGTCTCGGGCTCGCGCTGGTGTCCAAGATCATCGGCGATCATGGCGGAATTATCGAATGCGAGTCGCAACCGCGACGGACCATCTTTCGTGTGCTGATGCCCATGTTCTTGGGTAACGACGCCGAGCCGGGCGACGCTGCCTGAAAGGGATGCAAATGCCCGCTGGAAACATTCTGGTTGCGGACGACGACGCCGCGATCCGCACCGTGCTCAACCAAGCGCTGTCGCGCGCAGGTTACGAAGTTCGTTCGACCAGCAATGCCGCGACGCTGTGGCGCTGGGTCAGCCAAGGGGAGGGCGATCTCGTCATCACCGACGTGGTGATGCCGGACGAGAACGCGTTCGATCTCCTGCCGCGCATCAAAAAAGTGCGACCCGAGCTTCCCGTGATCATCATGAGCGCGCAGAACACGTTCATGACCGCGGTGCGGGCGTCCGAGCGCGGCGCCTACGAATATCTGCCGAAGCCGTTCGATCTCAAGGAGCTCATCGGCATCGTGGGCCGCGCGCTGGCGGAGCCGAAGGAGCGCACGCGCCCGGCTGCCAAGCCGGACGACTTCGAATCGATTCCGCTCATCGGCCGCTCGCCGGCGATGCAGGAAATCTACCGCGTGCTCGCTCGCCTCATGCAGACCGATCTCACGGTAATGATCTCGGGCGAATCAGGTACCGGTAAAGAGCTGGTCGCGCGCGCGCTGCACGATTACGGTAAACGCCGCAGCGGCCCGTTCGTGGCCATCAACATGGCGGCGATCCCGCGCGATCTCATCGAATCCGAATTGTTCGGCCACGAGAAGGGCGCCTTCACCGGCGCCAACACCCGCAGCTCCGGCCGCTTCGAACAGGCCGAGGGCGGCACGCTGTTCCTCGACGAGATCGGCGACATGCCGATGGAGGCGCAGACGCGGCTCTTGCGCGTGCTTCAGCAGGGCGAATACACCACGGTGGGCGGGCGTACCCCGATCAAGGCCGACGTGCGCATCATCGCTGCCACCAACAAGGATTTGCGCATTCTGATCCAGCAGGGCCTGTTTCGTGAGGATTTGTTCTTCCGCCTCAATGTCGTGCCGTTGAGACTGCCGCCGCTGCGCGAACGGGTTGAGGACGTGCCTGATCTGATCCGGCATTTCTTCACTCAGGTCGAGCGCGAAGGGCTGCCGGCCAAACAGCTCGATCAAGCGGCGCTTGAACGGCTCAAGCGACATCGCTGGCCGGGCAATGTGCGCGAACTGGAAAATCTCGCGCGCCGGCTCGCCGCGCTCTATCCGCAGGAAACGATCACGGCCTCTGTGATCGACGCCGAACTCGCACAGCCCGCCACGATGTCCGATGTGGAAGCGCCGCGCGCGGAGGACGGCCTTTCCGCCGCCGTCGAACGGCACCTGACATCTTATTTCGCGAGCTTTGGCGATGGCTTGCCGCCGCCCGGGCTCTACCATCGTGTGCTGCGGGAGATCGAGCACCCGCTCTTGTCGGTCACGCTCGCAGCCACTCGCGGCAATCAGATCCGCGCGGCGGATCTCCTCGGGGTCAATCGCAATACGCTGCGCAAGAAAATCCGCGATCTCGAGATCCAGGTCTTCCGCAGCAGCGGCTGATATTTTGAAGCGCTTTGCCGTGGTGCCGATCGGCCACAGGGCGCGCTAGCGCGCCCCGGAATTGTCGCAATTCGGCAACATTGTTGTATAAAAGCATCAATCGACAAAATCGTCGATCAATTGGGGGGCACCTAAACGGGCGTATTTCCACGCACTGTTGCAGGTTCTCCACGCACTGTTGCAGGTTCCCGTTTGGGACGAGACGAGTCGATGACCAGCCTCGGCCAGGCCGCCACCTCCGAACTGATGACCGCTGCCGCCGCGCCGACCTCGGGATGGATCCCGCGGGCGCTCGGTCTTGCTGCCGTGGCGCTTGCGCTGCTCTCCGCGATCCTGACCTTCGTTGTGCTCGCCGGCCTCACGCCCATCGCGCCCACGCACGAGGTCGTGGTCACGCTCCTGCTCACAAACGCGGCCACGGTCTTTCTTCTCGTCTTGGTCATCGCGCGGGAGGTGTGGAGAATCGTGCAGGCGAGACGGCGCGGGCGTGCAGCCGCACGGCTGCACGTGCGCATCGTCGCCTTGTTCTCCGTCATCGCCGCGGTTCCTGCGATTGCGGTCGCCGTCGTGGCAAGCGTGACGCTCGACCGCGGGCTCGACCGGCTGTTCTCCCAGCAAACACGCTCACTGATCGAAAACTCCCTGATCGTCGCCGACGCTTACGTGCGTGAGCATGTCCAGTTCGTGCGCGCCGACAGCATCGCGATCGCCATCGAACTCGCGCGCGCAAAACCGCTGTTTGATCAGTCGCGCGAACAGTTCCATCAATTCCTTGCGGTTCAAGCCTCGATCCGGGGATTGCCGGCGGTCATGCTGCTGGACAAGGACCTCAACGTCATCGATCAGGTGGATGCACGGACCAGCGAAGCCTTCGTCAAACCATCGCCCGAGGTATTGGCCGCCGTCAACGACACGGAGCCCCAGGTGGCGATGTTCCCCGATGACCACTATATCGCCGCCATCATCAAGCTGCGCGGCTATCACGACATCTATCTGTACGTTGCCCGTCTGCTCGACCCGCGCGTACTCGCGCAGCTACGGGCGACGCAGGCGAGCGTTGCTCAGTATGCCGACCTCTCCGCGCGCCGGGTCGGCATTCAGATCGCGTTCGGACTGATGTACACGGTGATTGCGCTCATCGTGCTGCTGTCCGCCGTCTGGATCGGACTGAACTTTGCCAATTACCTCGTGGCACCGATCCGGCGCCTGATCAGCGCGGCTCAAGTTGTCTCGACCGGAAATCTTTACGTGCAAGTGCCGACGCGGCGCTCCGAGGGGGACCTCGCCCAACTGGGCGAGACTTTCAACAAGATGACCCAGGAGCTGCGCACCCAGCGCGACGACATCGTGCGTGCCCGTGACCTGATTGACAGCCGCCGTCGCTTTACCGAAGCCGTTTTGGCTGGCGCGAGCGCTGGCGTCATCGGTGTCGATGCCGATAGCTGCATCAGCATCCTGAATCGATCGGCGGAGCAACTTATCGGTCGCACGGAGACCGAGGTGCTCGGACAGCCCTTGGCTGAGGTCGTCCCGGAGCTTGCCGGCATGCTTGCGGCTGCCCGCGCCGGGGTGCAGCGCTTGATTCAGGGCCAAGTGACGATCAACCGCAACGGCCGAGAGCGCAATCTCTCGGTGCGGGTCACGAGCGAGCAGTCGGGCGCGGCGGAGGGCGGCTATGTGGTGACGCTCGACGACATTACTGAACTCGTGGCCGCGCAGCGCACCTCGGCGTGGGCTGACGTCGCACGTCGCATCGCGCACGAGATCAAAAACCCGCTCACCCCCATCCAGCTCTCCGCCGAGCGCTTGCGGCGGAAATACGGGGGCGTGATCACCGAGGACGGCGGTGTTTTCAAGCAATGCACCGACACGATCGTACGTCAGGTCGACGACATCAAACGCATGGTCGACGAGTTCTCCCGCTTCGCCCGCATGCCGAAGCCGGTGATGACGGCCGAGGACGTCGCCGACACCGTGCGGCAAGTGGTGTTCCTGCAGCGCGTCGCCAACGCCGATATCGATATCGACCTCGAAATCGCGGAAGAGCCCATGCCGGCAAAGTTCGACCGCCGGCTCATCTCGCAGGCGCTTACCAACATCATCAAGAACGCCACCGAAGCCATCGCCGCGGTAGCCCCGGGAGAATTAGGACGTGGGCGCATCCGCATCTGGGCCGGTCGCGAAGGCAGCGACATCGTCATCGATGTGATCGACAACGGCATCGGGTTGCCGAAGGAGAACCGGAGTCGGCTGCTCGAACCCTATGTCACGACCCGCGAGAAAGGCACCGGTCTCGGCCTAGCCATCGTGGGTCGGATCCTGGAGGACCACGGCGGACGCATCGAGCTCGGCGATGCCGCCGATAAGATCCCCGGCCAACGCGGGGCATGGATGCGGCTGCGCTTTGCCGCAGAACCGGCGAGCTCAAACGAGGGCGAACCCGTGTCTCAGTCTCAAACCCCCCAACTTGCGACGAACGCTTAAGCCATGGCCGATGACATCCTGATTGTGGACGATGAAGCAGATATCCGGGAACTCGTTTCCGGCATCCTGCAGGACGAGGGATACATCACGCGCTCGGCGCGTGATAGCGACGACGCGCTGGCTCACGTTGCCAGCCGCAGACCCAGCCTGGTCTACCTCGATATCTGGCTGCAAGGCAGCCGGCTTGACGGCCTGCAGCTGCTCGACGCCATGAAAGCGCAGCACCCCGAGCTGCCGATCGTCATGATTTCCGGGCACGGCAACATCGAAACAGCGGTCGCCGCGATCAAGCAGGGCGCCTACGACTTCATCGAAAAGCCGTTCAAAGCCGACCGCCTGGTTCTGGTCACTCAACGCGCGCTGGAGACGTCGCGGCTCAAGCGCGAGGTCAAGGCGCTCAAGCAATTGGCGCCTTCGACGCTGGTCGGCAAATCATCATCGATGAACCAGCTGCGCCAGACGGTCGAAAAAATCGCTCCGACCAACAGCCGCATTCTGATCGTCGGGCCGGCGGGTGCCGGCAAGGAGTTGGCGGCGCGCGCCGTTCACGGCCAATCCGCCCGCGCCAATGGGCCGTTCATCGTGATCAATGCCGCGGCGATGATGCCGGAACGGATGGAGGTTGAACTGTTCGGCGTCGAGCAGCCGACGAATGGGGGAGGACGCAAAGTCGGCGCGCTCGAAGAAGCGCACGGCGGCACGTTGTTCATCGACGAGATTGCCGACATGCCGCGCGAGACGCAGAACAAAATCTTGCGGGTTCTGGTCGAACAGACGTTCCAACGTGTCGGCGGCACGAATAAAGTCCAAGTGGACGTACGCATCATTTCCTCGACGGGGCGCAACATCGAAGCTGAGATCGCCGCCGGCAAGTTCCGCGAAGATCTCTATCACCGCCTTTCGGTCGTGCCGATCCGCGTGCCGCCACTCGCCGAGCGGCGCGATGATATTCCGAGCCTCATCGAATATTTCATGCATCAGATCTCGCAGGCGACGGGGCTGCCCAAGCGCTTGATCGGCGAAGATGCCATGGCCGTGCTGCAGTCGCACGACTGGCCCGGCAACGTGCGCCAGCTGCGCAACAACGTGGAGCGGCTCATGATCCTCGCCGGCGGAGATCCGGAGGCGGTGATCAACGCGGACATGCTGCCGCCGGACGTCGGTTCCATGGTTCCCTCCATGCCCGGCGGCGATGGTGGCGAACATCTCATGGGATTGCCTTTGCGCGACGCCCGCGAAGTATTCGAACGCGAATACTTGGTTGCCCAGATCAGCCGATTCGGGGGCAACATTTCCCGCACCGCCGAGTTCGTCGGCATGGAACGCTCGGCGCTGCACCGCAAGCTCAAGGCGCTTGGAATAGACTGACAGCTGATGTCGCGCATTGCTTACGTGAACGGCCGCTATCTGCCTCAGCAAGCGGCTACCGTGCATGTGGAGGATCGCGGCTACCAGTTCTCCGACGGGGTCTATGAAGTTTGCGAGGTGAGGGGCGGCCACACCATCGATGAGCGCCGCCACTTGGGGCGTCTCAAACGCTCGCTCGACGAGCTTCGCATCGATATGCCGATGTCGGAGGCGGCGCTCGCGATCGTGTTGCGCGAGTGCCTGCGACGAAATCGAGTGCACGACGGCATCCTCTACCTGCAGATTACACGCGGTGTGGCACGCCGCGATCACGGTTTCCCGCCGCCGGGCACCCGCCCCAGCATCGTGGTCACCGCCCACGGCATCGACTTCGCCGCGAACGAGCGCATCGCCGCCGAGGGCGTCGGCGTTGTCACCGTGCCCGACAATCGCTGGGAGCGCGTCGACATCAAATCGATCTCGCTGTTGCCCAACGTGCTGGCAAAGCAAGCGGCGCGCGAGCGCGGAGCGAAAGAGGCGTGGTTCGTCGACCGCGACGGGCATATCACGGAGGGATCGTCGAGCAACGCGTGGATCGTCACCAAGGGCGGCAAGGTCGTGACGCGGCCGGCGGACTATGGAATTTTGCGGGGCATCACACGAACCGTGCTGATCGACGTCATCAGAGCCCAGGGGCTCATCTTCGAGGAGCGGCCGTTTACGGTCGAGGAAGCTTATGGCGCCCGCGAAGCTTTTCTCACCTCGGCCAGCCAGATTGTCATGCCGGTCGTTCGCATCGACGACCGCCCGGTCGGCAATGGGGCGCCGGGGTCCGTCGCAACCGCATTGCGCGCGGAATTTCACCGTTACGCAGAGTGGAGCTGAGGAAGGACTTGCCCAAACAAGGCGCGCGTGCCCCCAACTTATGCTTGCGCCGCCTGCGGACGTGGCCTGTAATGGCAGGGTCCGGGTCCTGTTCAACGTGCACGACTACAAATGAGCACGGCGACTTGGCAATAAGCCTCGCGGGAAGGGGCCTGCGAGCGAGAAAATGGAACAACGGCAATGGCGGCAGACCGCTCACAAAATCTTCAGGACACCTTCCTCAACCACGTCCGCAAGAACAAGACCCCGCTCACGATTTTTCTAGTGAACGGAGTGAAGCTCCAGGGCGTTGTAACCTGGTTCGATAACTTCTGCGTGCTCCTGCGACGCGACGGGCATTCGCAGCTCGTCTACAAACACGCGATTTCGACCATCATGCCGGGTCATCCGATCCAGCTGTTCGAAGGCGCCGACGAGGCGGCCGCCGCGGAAAAGGTCTGATTGGAACCGCGCCGGTTCGATAGCACCACCGACCGACTGAGCCCGCCGGAGGGCCGGGAGACCGGACGCGCGCTCGTCGTCGAGCCGCATCTGCGCTCCCGAGGACCGGCCGTCCCGGACGCGCGCGCCAAAGCCATGCTGCGTTCGCCCGATGCCAGGCTCGAGGAAGCCGTTGGACTCGCTCGTGCCATCGATCTCAACGTGGTCTCTTCCGGTATCGTGCCGCTCGGCGGCATTCGCCCGGCGACCTTCATCGGCAAGGGCAAGGTCGAGGAGATTGCCGGCCTCGTCAAAACCGATGATGCGGGGATCGTGGTGATGGACTGCGCGCTCTCGCCGGTGCAGCAGCGCAATCTCGAAAAAGCCTGGGGCGCCAAGGTGCTCGATCGCACCGGCTTGATATTGGAAATCTTCGGTCGCCGCGCCCGCACCCGCGAAGGCGCGCTACAGGTCGAGCTGGCACATCTTACTTACCAAAAGAGCAGGCTCGTGCGCTCATGGACTCACCTCGAGCGCCAACGTGGCGGCTTCGGCTTTCTCGGCGGGCCTGGTGAGACCCAGATCGAAGCCGATCGGCGCATGATCGAGGAACGCATCGCCCGCATCGAGGCGGAACTCGAAAAGGTCAAGCGCACGCGCAAGCTCCATCGTGACAGCCGCAAGCGCGTGCCGTATCCCATCGCGGCGCTCGTGGGCTACACCAATGCCGGTAAATCGACCCTGTTCAACCGGTTGACACGAGCCAGCGTGCTCTCCGCGGACATGCTGTTCGCGACCCTCGACCCCACGTTGCGCGCGGTCGATCTACCGAACGGATTGCGCGTCATCTTGTCAGACACCGTCGGCTTCATCTCGGATTTGCCGACGATGCTGGTCGCCGCGTTTCGCGCCACGCTCGAAGAGGTGGTCGAAGCCGACCTCATCCTGCACGTCCGCGACGTGTCACACGAGGATGCCGAAGCCCAGTCGCTCGACGTCGAAGACGTCCTGTCGCAACTGGGCATCGCAGGGCGGGGCGAGGAACGCCTGCTGGAGGTTTGGAACAAGGTCGACCGGCTGGATGGTGATGCGCGAGTTCGCTTGCACAACCACGCCGAACGTCAATCGGAAGGGCGGCGTCCGGTGCTGGTCTCCGCGCAAAGCGGGGAGGGGCTCGAGCGCCTCGCCGCCGAGATCGAGCGGCGGCTCGCCACGCGGCGAGTGACCCTCGATTTCGTTCTCGACGCCGCCGATGGCGCAGGCTTGAGCTGGCTCCATCGCCACACCGAGGTCATGACCCGGGCGTTGCGCGAGGACGGCGCGCTCGCCGTTACCGTTCGCGCCGATCCTGCCAACGCGCAGAAGGCGCGAGCGAGGTTCGCTCCGTCCGCCGCGCGTCCGCATTGACGGGCCGCCCGCGCGGATACCGCAGCTCAGTATTTCTCGATGCCCTTGATCTCCACGATGCGGCTCCAGCGCGCCGCATCCCGTTCGATATGGTCTTGCATCTGCTCGGGCGTGGACGGAATTGGAATGTTTGCGACCATCGCCAGCCTGTCGCGAATGTCCGGCAGCTTGAGGATGTCGCCCACGTCCCGATTGAACCGGTCGATGATTGGCCGCGGCGTTCCGCCGGGAGCGGCAAGGCCGAGCCAAGACATGACCTCGAAGCCGGACAGCGTCTCGGCGATGGTCGGGATATCGGGCTCCAGCACAAAGCGCGTGCGGGACGATACTGCCAATCCGCGCAAAGTGCCGCCGTTGATTTGCGAGAATGCGATCGTGCCGGTCTCGATCATGACGTCGAGCCGACCACCCAACAGATCCTGCACGATTTGGGTGTTGCCCCGATAGGGAATGCCGCGCAGCGAGGTGCCGGCCTCCACATTGATCAGTTCGCCGGTCAGATGGTGCACGCTGCCGGGCAGGTTCATCCCATAGGTAATGTTGAATGGCGCCGCCTTGGCGCGAGCGATGAGGTCAGCAAAAGATTTGATCGGCGAATTGGGAGCGGTCGCGATCACCATGGGGTAACCCGAGACCAAGGTGATGAAGGCGAAATCCTTGATCGGATCGTACGGCAACGATTTGGCGACCGCAGCGCGGGCGGAAAACGCCCCGGTCAACATGCTGACGACATAACCGTCGGGCGGCGCTTTGGCGACGGTGTTCCAGGCGGCTACGCCGGTGTTGGCCGAATTTTCGACCAGCACGGACTGGCCGAGCCGCTCGCTGAGCTTCTCAGCGAGCAGCCGGCTGACAAAATCCGGACTGCCGCCTGCCGGCGTCCCGGTTACGA
>CBFGVM010000013.1:0-22158 GCA_965652015.1 uncultured Alphaproteobacteria bacterium | reverse complement strand
GCGGGCCGGCCCTTCCTGGATCGAAGGCCGGCCCGTTCTTATGCGCTGGCAGACGCTTGTCTTCGGCGCGATGGCCGTCGCGGCGGCGCTGCTGGCGACCGCGCCGCTGGCCAGCCTGATCGTTCTTGCATTCGGGGAAACCGGAGACCTCTGGCCCCATCTCACACGCTATGTCATCCCCGCGGCACTCGTTAAGACGGCGCTGCTCCTGGCCGGTGTCGCCGCGGTGACGATCATCATTGGCGCCAGCACCGCCTGGCTGGTCACCACCTTCGCTTTTCCGGGGCGTGATGCGCTGAGCTGGCTGTTGCCGCTGCCGCTTGCGATCCCGACCTACATCGTGGCTTACGTTTATGTCGATATTCTCGACGCCATCGGACCGGTCCAATCGGCGCTACGAACGGTTTTCGGCTGGCGCTCCGCCACGGACTATTGGTTCCCGAATGTCCGCTCCCTCCCAGGCGCGATCCTCCTGTTCGGTTTCGTACTCTATCCCTACGTTTATCTCGCCGCGCGGGCGATGTTTCAGACCCAGAGCCCGTTGTTCGTCGAGCCCGCGCGGGTGCTCGGCGCATCGCCGTTGGAACTGGCACGGCGCATCAGTTTGCCCTTGGCGCGGCCGGCGATCACGGTTGGCGCCTCGCTTGCCCTGCTTGAAACGCTCAATGACATCGGCGCGAGCGAGTATCTCGGCGTGCAGACGTTGACGCTGTCGATCTTCACCACCTGGCTCAATCGCGGAAGCCTCGCCGGTGCGGCACAGATGGCGTGCCTCATGCTGCTGATCGTCATCGCGCTGATCGCGCTCGAACGGCAGGCCCGCCGCCGCCGCGGTTTCGCGGTATCGGCTACGGATCCGCGACACCTCTCGCGCATCACGCTGACCGGGGCGGCACGATGGATCGCACCTATCGCCTGCCTTGTTCCGGTCGCACTCGGCTTCCTGCTGCCGGCGGGATATCTGCTGCACGAGGTGATCGTGCGTGGGCTGCTCGTGGGTTTCGACAAGAGCCTTGCCGGCTACGCGCTGACGACGGTCGCGCTGGCTGCCATCGCCACCGTGGTTACGCTGGTTCTTGGCTTTTCGGCGGTTGCGGCGCTGCGCTACGCGAAGCATCCGCTGATCGCAACGAGCGTGAATATCGCCGGCATCGGCTACGCCGTACCGGGGACGGTGTTGGCGCTCGGGTTGCTTTCGCCGCTCGTTCTCGCCGATGAAGTCATCAACGCGTTGGCGCAGGCGTTTGGAGTGGGACGCGTCGGGCTCGTCCTGGCGGGTTCGGGGGCTGCCCTCGTCATTGCCTACGTCGTGCGCTTCCTCGCCATTGCAATCGGCTTCGCGCAGGCGGGATTTTCCCGCGTTTCGCTGGAGCTCGACGAGGCCGCGCGCCAGTTAGGCGCGGGACCGGGGACGCTCGCGCGCACGATCCACCTCCCGCTCGCTCGGCCCGCGATCTTCGGAGCGGCGCTGCTGATCTTCGTTGATTGTCTCAAGGAGCTGCCGGCGACGTTGCTGCTGCGGCCGCTCAACGTCGAGACGCTCGCAACCTATATCTACCAGTTCGCGACCCGCGGCAGTTTCGAGCAAGGCTCGCTTGCCGCCCTCATCATTGTGGCCGTCGGCATCCTGCCGGTCATCCGCATCACTCAGTACGCCGAAATCGCGACGAAGCTCAGACTGGATGCTCGATCATAAGGCCTGAAACCCAGGGACGGAGATTGCAGCCGTTGCCCCAGCACGCTAGACAATTCCTCCGGCCGGCGAGCGCAGGTTTTGTGCGCGGTCGGCTGCGATGCAAACAGGGGAGTCCATGCAAAAAGTCCATTCCGACGCCCGGTCCGCGCTCGCCGGCCTCTTGAAGGACGGCATGATGATCATGGCCGGGGGATTCGGACTTTGCGGCATTCCGGAGCAATTGATCCTGGCGATCCGCGATTCGGGCGTGAAGAACCTGACCGTCGTGTCCAACAACTGCGGCATCGACGGGGTCGGCCTCGGCCTGTTGCTCGACACCAGGCAAATCAAAAAGATGATTTCGTCCTACGTTGGCGAGAACAAGACCTTTGCGCAGCAGTACCTGGCGGGCGAATTGGAGATCGAGTTCAATCCGCAGGGCACGCTGGCCGAGCGTATCCGCGCGGGCGGCGCCGGCATTCCGGCGTTCTTTACGCGAACGGGGGCAGGGACTCAGATCGCAGAGGGCAAGGAGGAGCGCGAATTCAACGGCGAGCGCTACATCATGGAGCGCGGGCTTGTCGCCGATCTGTCGATCGTGCACGCGTGGATGGGCGACACGGAGGGCAACCTCGTCTACCGCAAGACCGCGCGCAACTTCAATCCCATGATGGCCACCGCCGGCAAGGTGACCGTGGCCGAAGTCGAGCATCTTGTGCAGCCCAGCGATCTCAATCCCGACCACATCATCACGCCGGGCATCTACGTGAAGCGCATGGTGCATGTGCCGAATGCGGTCAAGCACATCGAGCAGCGAACCGTGCGCAAGCGCACCGCCGCGCCGGCAGCAACCGGAGAGGAAGTCTGATGGCCTGGACCCGCGAGCAGATGGCCGAACGCGCCGCCAAGGAGCTGCGCGACGGCTTTTACGTCAATCTCGGTATCGGCATCCCGACGCTTGTTTCCAACTACATCCCCGCGGGGATGAGCGTGCAGCTGCAAAGCGAGAACGGCATGCTCGGATTCGGTCCGTTCCCGTATGAAGGCGAGGAGGATCCGGACCTCATCAATGCCGGCAAGCAGACGGTCACCGAGATCCCGACCACCAGCTATTTCTCGTCCGCCGACAGCTTCGCCATGATCCGCGGCGGACACATCGATCTCTCGATCCTGGGCGCCATGCAGGTCGCTGCGAACGGCGATCTCGCCAATTGGATGATCCCCGGGAAAATGGTCAAGGGAATGGGCGGCGCCATGGACCTCGTCGCCGGCGTCAAAAAAGTCGTTGTGGTGATGGAGCATTCGGCAAAGAACGAGCCCAAGCTCCTCAAGCGCTGCACGCTGCCGCTGACGGGAGCGGGCGTCGTGGATATGGTGATCACCGATCTCGGCGTTTTTACCATCGACAAGAAGGGTGGCGGAGGAATGACCCTGATTGAAGTTGCGCCGAGCGTGACGCTCGAGGAGATTCGCGGCAAGACCGCAGCCGACTACCACGTCGCGAACGCTTTGGCCGCGGCGTAAACGATTGGCAAAGCATCGAAAAACCCGATCCGAGCGGCGCGGTTGCGGCCACGAAAGCGTCACAGAGCAATTGCAAGTTTCGCGATCAGCTTGCAGAGTTGCAGTTTGATCTCTCCCTTGGGTAATGGCCGGCCCGCTTGACCGGCGAACTTGAGAAAGACGCGTCGTGGCCGCGGCCGTTGGCATTAAGCGCCTTGGATTTGCCGCTGCGGTGGTCGTCGCCGCCGCTGTCGCCGCTCTTGCGATCTTGCCGTGGTTGCTGCCGGCCGAGGCGGTGCGCAAAGCCGTACAGGCCGAAATCCGCGCGGTGACCGGGCTCGACCCGGTGCTTCGGGGCGAGGCCTCGGTCTCGCTGTTCCCAGCGAGCGCGGTGAACTTCGACGATGTGATGCTGGGTGCCAACACCGGCGCGCCGGCCCTCACGGCCGAGCATGTGGTCGCGCGCTTGCGCTTTTTCCCGCTGTTGATCGGGCGCATCGAGATCGCGGACCTTTCACTCATACGCCCGACCATCGCAATCATTTTCAACGACGACCGGAGCTCAAACTGGTCCGACCACATCGAGACCCTGGCGCGCAATCTCAAATCCGGCCCGGACCGCCCCGCGTCGTTCTCGGAGATCCGGATCACCGACGGCACCGTCATCCTGCGCGATGAGGCCTACAAGGTCCTGGAATCGATCTCGAATGTGGAAATGGCCCTCGCCTGGCCATCGATCTCCCGAAGCTTCGCCGCCACCGGACGCTTCGCGTGGCATGACGAGCCGATCGACGCCACCGTCAGCCTGACCGACTTCGCCGCCGCGCTGCTAGGCGAGCGATCCGGCCTCAAACTCCGTCTCGCCGGAGCGCCGCTTAAACTCGCGTTCGACGGCTACATCAGCCATCGTCCCACGCTCAAGATGGAGGGCACGCTTGCGGCCTATGCCGTTTCCATTCGCGATACGCTGCGCTGGGCCGGCCAGCACACTCCGCCGGGCGGCGGATTTGGCCGCTTCGCGCTCAAAGCGCAAACGAACGTGGTCGGCGGGACCATCTCCCTTTCGGGCGTCAACGTTGAACTCGACGGCAATACCGGGGAAGGCGTGCTGACCTTCGACGGACGGCAAAGCTTGCAGGGAACGCTTGCGACGGAGGGGCTCGATCTGACGCCGTATGTCTCCGCAGTCCGTTTGCTGGCTGCAGGCGAGCGGGGCTGGGACAGCAAGCCGATTATGCTCGATGGCCTCGACGGCCTCCAGCTTGATCTCAGACTGTCAGCCGCTCGCGTCAACGTCGCGAATGTCAAACTGGGGCGCACGGCGGTGGCAGCAAATCTGCGCGACGGTAATCTCGCGGTCGCGATCGGCGAGTCGCAGGCCTTCGGCGGCGTGGTCAAGGGCACGTTCGGGCTTGCCAAATCGCCGGCCGGGACCGACCTCAAGGCGCAACTGCAATTCGCTGATGTCGATCTCGAGCAATGCCTCGGTGAGATATTCGGAATTCGCCGACTCGAGGGCAAAGGTAATCTCGGTTTCGCGATCGACAGCTCCGGCCGGAGCGTTTACGACTTGACCAAGGGATTGAACGGCACGGCGAGCCTCACCAGCCGCAAGGGCGCGATCGCGGGCTTCAACGTCGAGCAATTGCTCAAGCGCATCGAGCGCCGACCACTCTCCGGGGGCGGCGAGTTCCGTACCGGCAAGACACCCTACGAGACGCTCCTCGTCAACCTGCGAATCATCCAAGGCATCGCGAACGTCGAAGACGTGCGCATGGAGGGGCCGAGCGTCGGTCTCGCATTGGCGGGATCGGCGTCAATTCCCGAGCGGGAGCTCGACCTCAGGGGCACCGCGAGCCTGCTTGCGAGTTCCACGAGCGGCACGGCGGCGCCGGCATTCGAGTTGCCCTTCATGGTGCAGGGATCCTGGGACGATCCGATCATACTGCCGGATCCGCAGAGCCGGATTCAGCGCTCGGGCGCGGCACAGCCCATTTTGGACGCGGTGCGCGGCCTGCGCGATCCGGTGCGCTCGGCAATCGAGCGGCTGACCGGCGCGGCGCCGGCAGAGACGGCGCCAGCAGGCGCAGCGCCGGCCTTGGCAGGCAGTTCCGCACCGGCCGACGCGGAGGGCCCGCGATCGATGCCCGGGAAAACCGACAGCGAGCCCCGCCGAGATACCCGCTAGTCCCGCGCCAAACCAACCTCTCAGCGGGCGGGAAGACCTGCGATGCCGCCACGCCCGACATCGTGAAACTTCGTAAGCAACGAGGCGGCGACAATCCCGACCGCAACGATCGCGATCAGGATCGCGCAGATGGCGTTGATCTCCGGCTTCACCCCGAGGCGAACCTCCGAATAGATTCGGATCGGCAGCGTCGTCGCGCCCGGACCGGTGGTGAAGCTCGCGATCACGAGATCGTCGAGCGACAAGGTGAAGGCGAGCATCCAACCTGATGCCAGCGCGGGCGCGATCAGCGGCAAGGTTACGGTTAGAAACGTTTTCAGCGGCGGGCAACCCAGATCCATCGCTGCTTCTTCGAGACTCGTGTCGAAACTCAGCAGCCGCGATTGCACGACCACGGTCACGAAGCACATGATCAGCGTGGTGTGAGCAATGGTGATCGTCCAGAAACCTCGGTCGACGTTGATCGCCACGAATAGGAGCAAGAGCGCGAGCCCGGTGATGACCTCGGGCATGACCAGCGGCGCATAGATCATGCCGGAGAACAGCACGCGGCCGCGGAAGCGCCCAAACCGTACCAGGGCGATGGCCGCAAGCGTGCCGAGCACGGTCGCTGCGCTCGCCGACAGCAGCGCAATGCGCAGCGTCACCCAAGCCGATTCCAGCATGGCCCGATCGTTGATGAGCTCGGCGTACCAGCGCAGCGACCAGCCGCCCCAGACGGTGACGAGCCGCGAGCCGTTGAAAGAATAGATCACCAGGATGACGATCGGCAGATAGAGAAAGGCAAGCCCTACCGCGAGCGAACCGACATTGAACCAAGATGCCTTGCGCATGGTCAGCGTCCACCCGCGAGATCGCGCGTCTGCATCTGCTCATAGACGACGATCGGCACGACGAGCAGGCAAAGCAGCACGACGGCGACCGCAGAGGCCACCGGCCAATCCTTGTTGGCGAAAAACTCGGCCCACAGCGTCTGGCCGATCATCATGGTCTGCGAGCTGCCGAGAAGATCGGGGATGACGAACTCGCCCACGATCGGAATGAAGCAAAGCAAAGTCCCCGCCATCACGCCCGGGCGCGCCAGTGGCAGCGTCACCAGCCAGAATGCCTTCCAGTTCGGGCAGCCGAGGTCGGCAGCAGCCTCGAGCAGCGTCTGGTCCATTTTTTCCAGCGTTGCGTAGATCGGCAGCACCATGAACGGAAGATAGGAGTACACGATACCGATATAGACCGCCGTGTCGGTCGAGAGCCAGGCCGGCGGCTCATCGACGATGCGTAGTGCCAGCAGGAGCTGATTGAGCAAGCCGTCGCGTTGAAGAATGTTGATCCAGGCATAGATGCGGATCAGGAACGAGGTCCAGAACGGCAGCACCACCAGGACGAATATCACGGGCTGCCAGCGTCGCGGCGCGCGCGCCATGCCGTAGGCGATCGGAAACCCGATCAGCAGCAGCAGCAGCGTCGATACGGCCGCTATCTCGAGGCTCTTGAGATAAGAGGCGAGATAGAGCCAATCGGAGCCGAGCAAAGCGTAATTCTCCAACGAAAGTGCGGAGACAGATTCCACGACGCCCGACCAACCGGCGGCGGGATCGAAGACAGGCGTATAAGGCGGCTGCGCGATTGCAGTGTGCGAGACGCTGATCTTGAGCACGATCAGGAATGGAAGCAGGAAAAAGGCGGTGAGCCACAGATAAGGAACGAGCACGATCAGCCTTTCGCCCCAAGATCGGTGCTCGCCCCGTTTGGTCATTGCTCCGTGCAATCCGCCCTCCCCTATCGCGTCAGCACCATGGCCGCCTCGGGCGTCCAGGAGAGCCACACGCGGTCGTCCCAACCAATGGGCCGTTCGACAAAGCGCGTCACGTTGGCAACAGCCGTCTTCACGACCGTGCCGTTATCGAGGCGCACCTTGTAGATCGAGAGGTCGCCGAGATAGCCGATGTCCGTCACCTGGCCGGCGACGCAATTCTCCCCTTCGGTCGACGGCGGCGCATGCGCGATGCGCACCTTCTCGGGCCGCAGCGCCACCCACACGACGTCGCCTGGTTTTACGTCCGCGTGCGAAAGCGCATGCAGCCGCCCGGCTGCGTCGCTTGCGACCACAGTTCCCGCCGCACTCGCTTCCAGCACGCGGCCCTCGATCAGGTTGACCTCGCCGATGAAGTCCGCGACCCAGCGCGAATTCGGCCGCTCGTAGATCTCTTGCGGAGTGGCGACTTGAATGAGCCGGCCGCGGTCCATGACCGCGATGCGGTCGGCAACCGTCATCGCCTCCTGCTGGTCGTGCGTGACGATGAGGAAGGTCAGGCCGAGTCTCTGTTGCAGCTGCATCAGCTCGAACTGGGTCTCGCCGCGCAGCTTTTTGTCGAGCGCCGCCAGCGGTTCGTCGAGCAGCAGAAGACGCGGACGCTTGACCAAGGAACGCGCGAGCGCGACGCGCTGGCGCTGGCCGCCGGAGAGTTGATGCGGCTTGCGGGTGGCGAAGCCCTCGAGCCGCACCAGCGCCAGCATCTCGTCGACCCGCGCGGCAATCTCGGCCTTGGAAAGTCGCTCCTGCTTGAGCCCGAACGCGACGTTGCCCTCGACGCTGAGGTGGGGGAACAGCGCGTAGCTCTGGAACATCATGTTGATCGGCCGCCGGTAGGGCGGCACGGGAGCGATATCGACGCCATCGAGCAGAATGCGTCCTTGGTCCGGCGTCTCAAATCCGGCAAGCAGGCGCAGCAGCGTGGTCTTGCCGCAGCCGGACGGCCCGAGTAGCGCAAAAAACTCGCCCGGGAAGATGTCGAGCGAGACCCGCTCGACTGCACTCGCAGCACCAAATCGCTTGCTCACGTCATCGAAGCGCACGAGCGGCCGCGCGCTCGGGTCCGCCCAAGGCGCAAACGTTCGGCGCGTGGCGCGCCGCTGCGGATCGTTCTTCGTATCGCCGGCGTACTCCATGCCGCCACGCTAACGGCACGCGAGGCGCGGCTCAATGTCCCGCGTTTGCGCCGACAATGGTCAACCTCGGCTCAGCGTGCGCGCGACTGCGTCGCGCCAGCCCGCCCACTTGCGCGCGCGCGTGGCGGCGTCCATCTGCGGTTCGAAGCGCCGCTCGCGTTTCCAGGTCGCGGCAAAGCCCGGCAGATCTGGGCACAATCCGGCGGCCCGGCCCGCGAGATAGGCGGCGCCGAGCGCGGTGGTCTCCATGACGGCGGGACGATCGACCGGGGCGGCCAGAATGTCGGCAAGGAATTGCATGCCGACATCGCTCGCCGCCATGCCCCCATCGACCCGCAACACGGGGCTCGCGCCGGCCGCCGGCCAATCCGCGTGCATGGCCTCGAGCAGCTCGCGCGTCTGGTAGCCGACCGCCTCCAGCGCCGCGCGCGCGAGTTCGGCCACACCCGACTTGCGGGTGAGGCCGTAGATGGCGCCGCGTGCTTGCGCATCCCACCACGGCGCGCCGAGTCCCACAAAGGCGGGCACGAGGTAAACCTGCTCGGCCGAATCGGCCGCCGCAGCGAGCGCGTTCACATCCGGCGCCGCGGCGATCACCTTGAGCGCATCACGCAGCCATTGCACCGCCGCCCCGGCGATGAAGATCGCGCCTTCGAGCGCGTAGGTGCGTTTTCCGTCGAGCTGATAGGCAATCGTCGTGAGAAGCCGGTTCTTGGACGCAACCGGCTGATCGCCGGTGTTGAGCAGCGCAAAGCAGCCGGTACCGTAGGTCGATTTCATCATGCCCGGGGCAAAGCAGCCCTGCCCCACCGTGGCCGCCTGCTGGTCGCCCGCGACACCCAGGATGCGGATTTGCCCGCCGAACAGATCGGTGGTTCCGAAGTCGCCCGCGCAGTCGCGGATCGGCGGCAGCAGGGCTTGCGGGACAGCGAATAGCTCGCACAGCTCGGCATCCCAGCGTCCGTCACGGATGTTCATCAGCGCCGTGCGCGCGGCGTTCGTCGCGTCGGTGGCATGCACCTTGCCGCCGGTGAGCCGCCACAACAGGAAGCTGTCCACGGTCCCGAAGGCGAGCCGGCCATCCCGGGCCGCCGCCCGCGCGCCCTCGACCTGGTCGAGCAGCCAAGCGATCTTGGTCGCCGAAAAATACGGATCGAGCACGAGGCCGGTGCGCGCCGCGATCGTCGCCTCATGCCCGGCCTGGCGCAGAGCGGCGCAGGCATCCGCCGTGCGCCGATCCTGCCAAACGATGGCATGGTGGATCGCGCGGCCGGTCGCCCGCTCCCACACAATCGCGGTCTCGCGCTGGTTGGTGATGCCGATGCCGGCGATATCTTTCGCCTCGGCCCCTGCCCGCGCGATCGCCGCGCGGACGGTTGCGACGACCGTCGACCAGATGTCTTCGACATCGTGCTCGACCAAGCCTGACGCCGGGTAAAGTTGCGCAAATTCCTGCTGCGCGGCCGCGACCGGCGTCAGCGCGGCATCGAACAGGATCGCGCGCGTGGACGTCGTACCCTGATCGATGGCGAGAAGGTAATCGGGCAAATTCGTTTCACCTGCGATGCCGTGAACGGCAGGGTGCGGCGCCGATGGTCAATTCACGTACCATATGCGCCGCCGGCTGGTCGATGGCCGACGCGAGACTCTCTCATCGGTCCGTGACCATGCCAGCCATGACGTTTGCCAAATGTGCGCGTTCTGTGGACGAAAAGCGCAAGCCCAGCTTCGTGCGCCGCCACAGCACGTCATCTGCGCTCTGTGCCCATTCCTGCTCCACCAGATAGCGCACCTCCGCAGCCGTGAGGTCGGCGCCGATGCGGGGCCCCAGGTCTTCGAAGCTCCGCGCAGGCCCGAGCACGCGCTCGACGCGCGTGCCATAGGCGCGCACCAGACGCAATGCGTGCTCCTTGCTGAGAAATGGTCGCGATTTGCGCGTGTGCGCGATGAGCGCCGCCAGGCGGTCGCAAGAGAAATCTCCGCCCGGCAGATGCGATCCTTTGGTCCATGCGGGTCCGGACTTGACGATATGGGCAATACGGTCGATCGCCTGTTCGGCGAGCCGGCGATAGGTCGTGATCTTGCCGCCATAAACCGTCAGGAGCGGAGCCTCGCGTTGATCGAGGCTCAAGACGTAATCGCGGCTTATGTCCTGCGCCCGCTTGGAGCCGTCGTCATGGAGTGAGCGAACGCCGGCGAACGACCAAACCACGTCGGCGGGACTCAATCGCTCGCGAAAGTGCGCGTTGGCGACGTTGCACAGATACGCGATTTCCTCGGCGCTAGGTGCGACGCCGCTCGGGTCTCCGATAAACGGCTGGTCGGTCGTGCCGATCAGCGTGAAATCCTGCTCGAATGGCAGCGCGAATACGACCCGCCGGTCCGGGATCTGGACGATGTAACCGCGGTCGTGCTCGAACAGCCGCCGCACCACGATGTGGCTTCCCTTGTCGAGCCGAGCGGGCAGTGAAGCGGCATTGCCGAGCACGCCCGTCGCGAACAGCTTGAGCCAAGGCCCCGTGGCGTTGACGAGGACACGGGCGCTCGCGACGTCGCGACGACCTCGCGTGTCGAGTACCAAACGCCACGCCGCGCCGCGTTCGGCCCTGATGCAGCGGGTGCGGGTGCGGATCACGGCGCCGCGCTCGGCCGCATCGAGCGCGGTGAGCACGACCAGTCGCGCGTCGTCCACGAAGCAATCCGAGTATTCAAAGCCGCGCTCATAGCGCCGCTTCAGCGCGGCCCCGAGCGGGCCATTTGCCAAGTCGACGGCGCGGGCCGGCGGAAGGCTTTGCCGCCCGCCGAGGTGGTCATAGACGAATAGGCCGAGGCGCAGCATCCATACTGGACGCACGTCCGGCTCGCTCGGCAGCACGAAGCGCATGGGCCGGATGAGGTGCGGCGCCATGCGCAACATCACTTCGCGCTCGGTCAGTGCCTCGCGCACCAGGCGCAGCCATCCATGCTCGAGATAACGCAGACCGCCATGGATGAGCTTGGTCGAGGCGGACGAGGTGCCGGAGGCGAGATCGTTTTGCTCGACGAGCAAAACGCGCAAGCCCCGGCCGGCGGCGTCGCGGGCAATCCCGGTGCCATTGATGCCGCCGCCGACAATGGCGAGATCGAACATGCCTGCTGATTCCATGCTGCGCCAGACGAGCATGACGGACAAGCCGGCTCAAGATCGCGGGCTCACCATCGGTCTTGCATCGATCGACCGATGGTCAATGATGCGGCTGCGTTTGCCAGCAACGGGAGGGCTCGATGGATTATCGCGACCGTCACGTCGTCGTCACCGGTGGAACCGGCGCACTCGGCACCGCGACGGTCGGCGCGCTGATCGAGGCCGGCGCCGTCTGCCACGTGCCCTATATCGACCGCGCGGAAGCCGATCGCTTTGCGTTGCGCAATCACGCCAAGGTCGAGCTCATCGCCGACATCGATTTGGCCCAGGAGGCTGCCGTCGCCAAGCTTTATGCCGGCGTGCCGGGACTCTGGGCCTCGATCCACCTCGTCGGCGGTTTTGCCATGGCGCCGGTCGCGGACACGACCAAGTCCGATTTGATCAAGCAAATCGAGATGAACTTCGTCACCGCGTTCCTGTGTTGTCGGGGCGCGGTCAAGGCGATGACAGCGGCCGGTGCGGGCGGGCGCATCGTCAATGTGGCGACCCGCCCTGCGCTCGAATGGCGCGCGGGCGCCGGCATGGCCGCCTATACCGCCAGCAAGGCGGCGGTCGCGGCGCTCACCGTGGCCTTGGCCGAAGAGGCCGTGAAGGCAGGCATTCTGGTCAACGCGATTGCGCCTTCGACGATGGATACGCCGGCGAACCGCCGATCCATGCCGAAGGCGGACCATGCCGCCTGGGCGAAGGTCGAGGAGGTGGCGGCGACGATCCTGTTTCTCGCATCACCGGAGAATCGCGTCACCCGCGGCGCAGTCGTACCGGTTTATGGACGAGCCTAGCGTCGGGCCTCGGCACCGCATCGCCACATTATAGGGGCCGATGCGTTGGATTCGATATCACTTCCCCGCCGCAACCGTGTCGCGCGCGGGCGCACGCACGAGGCGCGTCACCGCGCTCGCGGCGACGATCGCGTGTTGCTGCGCATAGGCCTCGTGGTTCTGCTCGATGTGCTCGAGATCGTAAAGGTAATTCGCCATCAACCCGTGCGATTGCTGCAGCGCCCGCTCCGACGTGTCGGCGAGGAAATTGAGCCGCTCGAGCCGCGCGCCGTTGCCGAGATGGAAGCGCGCCACCGAATCCGGCGGGGAGCCGCGCGCCGAGCGTGCGCGCAGATAATACCAGGCGGCCGCCCGCAACAGCGGCTCGCGAATCGTCTCCGCCGTCGCCTCCTGCCGCCACCAATCCGGACGATCGAGCGCGGCAAGGGCGGCGCGATCCTCGGCGCTGAGCGCAGTCGATCCCTCCTTGGCGCGCTCGCCCTTGAGCCATTCGGCGAAGTTCGGCGCCGGGGACAGCGTGATGAAGGTCGACAAACGCCGAAGTTCACGGCTGACCTCTTCGACCACCTGCTTGATGAGAAAATGACCGAACGACACGCCGGCGAGCCCGCGCTGACAATTGGAGATCGAATAGAATACCGCAGTGGTCGCACGCTCGGGCTCGATCCGCTCGCGCTTTGCCGACAGAATCGGATCGATCGCCGCCGGGATAGCGCGGGTGAGCGCGACTTCCACGAAGATCAAGGGTTCATCGACCAGCGCGGGATGGAAGAAGGCGTAGCAGCGCCGGTCAGGCGAATCGGTGCGCGCGCGCAGGTCGTTCCAGTCGCGGATCGTATGCACCGCCTCGTAGCGGATGATCTTCTCCAAGAGGTTGGCCGGAGTCGACCAATCGATGCTCCTGAGCATCAGGAAGCCGCGGTTGAACCAGGACGAGAACAAATGGAGGAAGTCGTCGTCGATCACTGCGAGATCGTCGCGATGATCCATCGCGTCCATCAGCTGCTCGCGCATGCGCACCAGCGCGGCGGTCCCGCCGGGCGCAAGGTTGAGGCGGCGGAACAGCTCGAGCCGTCTGGGCTCGGATGCACGGTGGACCTTGGATGCTGCCGCGTCCGAGGGCGAGCTCTGCCAGGCCGTGACCGCAGCGCTGAGCTGCTTTCGGTCGACGCCGAAGCGGCTCGCAAGCGCCTCGAAGAAGGCGATGCGCGGGCCCGTCGTCAATTCGGCGTAACGCGAAAGGATTTCGCGGGCGAGCGCCACGCCGGAGGCCTCGCCGCGGCCGGAGAGCAGATCCTCGCACAATTGGGCGAGGCTCTCCGAGCGCTGCTCGGCAACGCCGCGTCGGTCGCGCGTACGATCGATCAGCGCGCGGCCGCGCTCCGCGATCGACTGCAGCATATCGCTGAAGGAGGAAGTGCTCACGGGCCCCAGAACCTCTCGGCGCAATGGTTGATAGATAGGATAGCCGTGACGAATTCACAAACCGTGCCAAAGGGCGGGTAACTGCCGGCTATGGACAAGATGGGGCTGACAGGTCACAGAAGCGGCGGTTTTTCACCCATTAAGGGCGCCGCGCGCCCGAGGGAGGACTAATGGCCGGGCCTTTGGCCGGACTTCGCGTGCTCGAACTTGCCCGTATCCTGGCGGGGCCCTGGGCCGGGCAGATGCTCGCCGACCTCGGCGCCGACGTCATCAAGGTCGAGCGTGCAGGGACCGGCGACGATACCCGCGGCTGGGGGCCGCCCTTCGTCGAGGCAACCGACGGGGGCCATCTCGGCGCCGCCTACTTCCATTCCACCAATCGCGGCAAGCGTTCGATCGAAGTCGATTTCGAGAGCGAAGGCGGCCGCCGCATCGTGAGGAAACTCGCGGCACGCTCGGACGTGCTGGTCGAGAATTTCAAGGTTGGCGGGCTTGCCAAGTTCGGGCTCGATTACGCGAGCCTGAGCAAGGAGAATCCGCGCTTGATTTATTGCTCGGTCACCGGGTTCGGCCAGAGCGGCCCCTATGCCGCCCGCGCCGGCTATGACCTCATGGCCCAGGGCATGGGCGGGATCATGGACCTCACCGGGGCGCCGGACGGCGAACCCCAGCGTGCCGGCGTGCCCGTCGCCGACATCTTCACCGGGATTTATTCGGTGGTAGGCATCCTCGCTGCGGTGATCGAGCGCGAGCGCACCGGCCGCGGCTGTCTGGTGGACACCGCGCTGGTCGACAGCCAGGTCGGGGTGCTCGCCAACCAGGCGCTCAACTATCTCGCCTCCGGGAAGGTGCCCAAGCGCCTCGGCAATGCCCACCCGAATATCGTGCCGTATCAAGTTTTCCCGGTTGCCGACGGCCACATCATCATCGCGACCGGCAACGATAATCAGTTCGTCAAGCTCTGCGCAGTGCTGGGGGAACCCAAAATCGCCGAGGAGGCGAGCTATCGCGCGAACTCCGACCGGCTGGCGCACCGCGAGCAGCTGATTGCGCGGCTCTCGGCGCTCACCGTGCGCTGGCATCGCGCCGAGCTGCTGGCGAAGCTCGAATCCGTGGGCGTTCCGGCCGGGCCGATCAATTCGCTCGACCAGGTTTTCTCCGACCCGCAGGTGGTCCATCGCGGCATGCGCATCGAGCGACCGAGCGCGGCAGCCAAGGGCGGCACGATCCCGGGGGTGCGCACGCCGATCATCATCGACGGCAGACCGATGGCGGCGGAGCGCCCCTCCCCGCGGCTCGGCGAGCACACGACGGACATCTTGCGCGAGATCGGCGAGGGCTGACCTGCGACTATTGGCCGAGCGAGAGCGGCTCGTTCGGGTTGGCCGTGGTGCGGGCAATCGGCTATAGCGAGATCCCCGCGAAAAAAGAAACGCGCGTACAAGAGTGGGAGGAACCTTGTCCGATAGCCTCTCGCGCGAGAGCGCACGGCCGCCTCTGCTCGAGGTGCAGGATCTTCATGTTCGCTTCGAGACCTCGCGTGGCACCGTCCACGCGGTCGACGGCATTTCCTACGACGTGAGGCCCGGGGAGGCGGTGGCCATCGTCGGGGAATCCGGCTGCGGCAAATCCGTCTCGTCCCTGGCGATCATGCGACTGCTGGCGCCCAATACGGCGCGCATTCCCGCCGGGCGCATTGTGTTCGAGGGGCGCAACCTGCTCGAATTTTCCGATGACGACATGCGCGAGGTGCGCGGGCGCGACATCGCCATGATCTTCCAGGAACCGATGACCTCACTCAATCCGGTGTTGCCGATCGGGCTGCAGATCATGGAGCCCTTGTTCATCCACCTCAAGATGAGCGAGGCGCAAGCGCGCACGCGCGCGCTCGAATTGCTGCGGCTCGTGGGCATCACCGACGGCGAGCGGCGGCTCGAGCAATACCCGCATCACCTTTCCGGCGGCATGCGCCAGCGCGTGATGATCGCCATCGGACTCGCCTGCAATCCGAAGCTGCTCATTGCGGACGAGCCGACGACCGCCCTCGACGTCACGATCCAAGCGCAGATCCTCGAGCTGATGAAGGATCTTTCGCGACGGCTCCACATCGCCCTGATCATCATCACGCACAATCTCGGCGTGGTCGCCCGCTACGCCGATCGCGTCAACGTGATGTACGCCGCACGGATCATCGAGCAGGGCACCGCTGACGACATTTTCTTGCGGCCACGCCATCCCTACACCATCGGTTTGATGCGTTCGGTGCCGCGACTGGATCACGCGCGTGGACAACGGCTCGAAACCATCGAAGGTCTGCCGCCGGACCTACGTTCCCCACCCCCCGGTTGCCGATTCGCGCCGCGCTGCCCTTATCGCATCGAGGTCTGCGACCGGGATCCGCCGCTCGGCCCTGTCGGGCCCGGCCACCGCTCGGCCTGCTGGCGCGCCGAGGAGATCGCAGCCGGCATCCTGGTCGCTCCCGTGCCCCGCGCCGCTGCCGGCTCGGACGCGCCGGAGACGCCGGCAGTTGCGGCACGGCCGCTCCTCGCTGTCGAGCACCTCTCCAAACATTTCAAGATCAAGGCCGGCGGCTTTCTGTCGGCGCAGACGGCGACGGTCAAGGCCGTCGATGATGTCACTTTCTCGATCGCCGCAGGCGAGACGCTCGGCCTGGTCGGCGAATCCGGCTGCGGCAAGACTACCATCGGCCGCACCATTCTCAGGCTCGAGGAACCCACGGCAGGCACGATCCGCTTTGCCGATACCGACATTACCCGTCACTCCGCGCAGGGCATGCGCGAGTTGCGGCGCAGGATCCAGGTCATCTTTCAGGATCCCTATTCGTCGCTCAATCCGCGCATGACGGTCGGCCAAATCATCGGCGAGCCGCTCGGGGTCTACCGCCTCGTGCCGACCAGAAAGGAGCAATCCGAGCGCGTGGAGGCGTTGCTGGCGCAAGTGGGGCTTTTCTCTTACATGGCCGAGCGCTATCCGCACGAGCTCTCCGGCGGGCAGCGCCAACGTGTCGGCATCGCACGGGCGCTCGCGCTGGAGCCGAGTTTCATCGTCTGCGACGAGCCGGTGTCCGCGCTCGACGTGTCGATTCAAGGACAGATCATCAACCTGCTGGAGGATCTGCAGACACGGCTCAATTTGAGCTTTCTTTTCATCGCTCACGATCTCGCGGTGGTACGCCATATCTCCGATCGCGTCGCCGTGATGTATCTCGGCCGTCTGGTGGACGTCGCCGACCGCGACGAGATCTACGCGCACCCCGCACATCCCTACACCAAGGCGCTGCTCGACGCCGCGCCGATCCCCGATCCGAGCATCGAGCGAGCGCGGGCGCCGCGAGCCCTCAAGGGTGAAATCCCATCGCCATTGACCCCGCCCGCGGGCTGCGTGTTTCATACCCGCTGCCCAATTGCCGGCGAGGAATGCCGGCTTGAGGTTCCCAAGGCGCGACAAATTGGGCCTAGACACGTCGTGGCCTGCCATAAAGCATGACAGTGCGGTGCTGGCGACGGGCGCCGACGATGATCAGGGAGGACATCAGGATGAGGACACCAGTTCTGGGCTTCCTGGGAGCGTTTGCGTTCGTCTTCGCCGGCGCGACCGGCACGCACGCTCAAAGCCCCAAACGCGGAGGAACGCTGCAATTCGCGATCAGCGCCGAGACGCCGCACTACGATTGTCACGGCAGCGACACCTACGCGACGCTGCACTTTTCGGCGCCGTTCTATTCCACGCTGCTCAGGTTCAATCTGGACAAATATCCCGAGGTCATGGGCGACCTCGCCCAGTCGTGGACGGTCGCCCCCGACCTGATGACGTATACTTTCAAGCTGCATCCGGGCGTGAAATTCCACGACGGAACGCCGCTCACTTCCGCCGACGTGAAGGCGACCTATGACCGGCTGCGCAACCCGCCGTCGGGCGTCGTCTCGACGCGGCAGGCCACGTTCGGCGATATCGGCACGATCGAGACGCCGGACGCCAACACGGTCGTTTTCAAGATGAAGGCGGTGAACGCGGCGATGCTCGAGCATTTCGCCTCGCCGTGGAACTGCATCTATTCGGCGAAGGATCTAGCAGCCGATCCCAACGCTCCCAAGACGAAGATCAACGGCACCGGCCCCTTCACCTTCGTCGAACACGTCAAGGGCAGTCACGTCTCGGGCAAAAAGAACGAGAGCTATTTCAAGCAGGGTCTGCCCTACCTCGACGGCTTCAAGGGCGTGTTCATGCTGCAGGCCGCGGCCATGCTCAACGCGCTGCAAGGCGGACAGGTGCTGGGCGAGTTCCGCGGCATCTCGCCGGCGGAGCGCGACCGGCTGGTGCAGGCCATGGGCGATAAGATTCGCATCGAGGAATCCAGCTGGACGCTCAATCTTCTCGTCGTCTTCAACATCGACAAGAAGCCTTTCGACGACGTGCGCGTGCGTAAGGCGCTGCTCATGGCGATCGACCGCTGGGGCGGCAGCCAGGGATTGGCGAAGATCTCGACGTTGCGCTCGGTCGGCGGCGTAATCCGCCCAGGCTCGCCTTACGCGACGCCGGAGGCCGAGCTGGTCAAGCTCCCGGGCTTCTCCAAGGACATCAACGCCTCGCGCGCGGAGGCTAAGCGGTTGCTTGCTGAAGCCGGGGCGTCCAATCTCAAATTCACTCTCCACAATCGTAACCTTGCTATGCCCTATACGCCGGCCGGCATCTTCCTGGTGGACCAATGGCGGCAGATCGGCGTCACAGTCGACCACAAGCAGTTCGATACCGCGCCGTATCTGGCCACCATGAACGCGGGCAATCACGAGGTTGCGATCGACTTCTCCAATCTGTTCATGGATGAGCCTTCGCTCGGTCTTGCCAAATACGTGTCGTTCAAACGTGCGCCCGAGAACCGCTCGCGGGCCAACGACGAGGAGCTCGATAAGCTCTTTGACGCGCAGGTGCGCGAACGCGATGAGAACAAGCGCAAAGAGATCATCAGGGCATTCGAGAAGCGGCTGTTCGAGCAGGCCTACCAGCAGCCGCTGCTGTGGTGGCATCGCATCGTGCCGACCCACAAAGTGGTCATGGGCTGGAAGATGTCGCCGAGCCACAACCTCGGTGCGGATCTCGGCGAAGTCTGGCTGGACCAGTAGGCAGTAGGGGCCGCGGCCGGGGCGCCCTTCCCGGCCGCGGCAATCCATTTCGATGCTTCGCTACACACTCAATCGGCTGCTGCTCATGATTCCGACCCTGTTCGGGGTGGCGGTGCTGGTGTTCTTCATGCTGCGCGTCGTGCCGGGAGACGTGGTCGAGGTGAAGCTGCGCGGCGACGGCGGCGCTGTCTCGCAAGAGATGATCGACATGGAGCGCAAGCGGCTCGGACTCGACAAGCCGTTGCTCAACCAGTTCGCCGATTGGATGGTCGGCCTTGCCACACTCGATCTCGGCAAGTCGATGTGGACGGATCGGCCCGTGACCGAGGAAATCGGAACCCGGCTCGAACTGTCGCTGCAAGTGGCGATCATGGCGACGATGATCGCCGTGCTCATCGCCATTCCCTTGGGCACGACCGCCGCCCTCATGCGCGACACCTGGATCGACTACCTGACGCGCGTCATTACGATCGGCGGGCTGTCGATTCCTTCGTTCTGGTTCGGCATGCTGATCATGCTCGGCTTGCTGTACTTCTTCGGATGGCTGCCGCCGATCACGTTCACGCCGATCTACGTCGACCCGGTTGCCAACCTGACGCAGCTGATCTGGCCCGCGCTCGCTGTCGGCTACCGTTATTGCGCGGTGACGGCGCGCATGATCCGCTCGTCCCTGCTCGAGGTGCTGAGCGAGGACTACATCCGCACCGCACGCGCCAAGGGCGTATTCGAGCGGCTCGTCGTCTCGCGCCACGCCTTGCGCAATGCGCTGCTTCCGGCGATCACCGTGATCGGGCTCGAATTCACCTTCCTCATCGGGGGCCTCGTCGTCACCGAGCAGGTATTCAACCTCAACGGCATCGGCAAGCTGTTCGTGCAGAGCGTGTCGCGCAACGATTTCACCTTGATCCAGGGCATGGTGATGCTCATCGCCGTGTTTTACGTGTTCACCAATCTCGTGATCGATCTGCTCTACGCGGTGTTCGATCCTCGGATTCGCTACGGCTGACGCCCATGACGATGGCTTCAAGCACGCTTCCTGCCACCCTGCCGCTGCCGCGGCGGCGCAGCGCGATCGTAGATTTCGCCTGGCAGCAGCCGCTCGGCGCGGTGAGCTTCGTCATCATCTTCGCGATGATGTTTGCCGGCATCTTTTCCGCCTGGGTCGCGCCCTACAACCCCTACGACATCGACTTCGCCTCGATCCTCGCTCCGCCCTCGGCGGAGCACTGGTTCGGCACCGACGCGTATGGGCGCGATATCCTCTCGCGCATCATCTACGGCTCGCGCACCGCGCTGGTGATCGGCTTCACCTCCTCGTTCGTAGGTTCGACCCTGGGCGCGGTTCTGGGCGTGGCGTCGGCCTATTTCGGCGGGCGGGTCGACGACTGGATCCAGCGGGTCATGGACGTGTTGCTGGCGTTCCCGATCATCGTGCTCGCGCTGGTCGTGGTCGCGGCGGTGCGCTCCGCCGTGTTCTTCGACATCGACGTCAATCTGATCATTGCGATCGCCATTCCAATTCTGCCGCGCGTCGAGCGGGTTGTCCGCGCGGCCGCGCTATCGGTCCGTGTCATGCCATACGTCGATGCGGCGCGTGCCGCCGGTTACTCCAACGCCCGCATCATCTTTCGTCACATGACGCCGAACGTGGTCGCGCCTTATCTCATCATGTTGACGGCGTTCATCGCGCAGGCGATTCTCGCCGAGGCTTCGCTCTCTTTCCTTGGCCTCGGCGTCACCGAGCCGACGCCGGCCTGGGGACTGATGCTCTCCGGCAACGCCGCCGACTTCTTCGACAAGGCGCCATGGATGATCCTGTTTCCCGGCATTGCCATCAGCCTCGCCGTGTTCGCCTTCAATCTGTTCGGCGACAGCCTGCGCGACTACCTCGATCCGCGTTTCAAGGTGTGACGGCCTTGACGAAGTCGGGCGGACGTCGAAGCATTCAGGTTCGAGAGAGAGGCGCGCCTCCTGGCGCGTGCCAAGCGACGGGGCGCAGGTGACCCGGCTCGTTTCCATTGCGTTCGCCGCATTCGTGCTCTTGGGGGCCGGCGCTGCGGCACAGCCGAGCGAATGGCCGCAGCGGCCGATCCGGCTCATCGTGCCGTTCCCGGCCGGCGCCAGCACCGACATCATCGCGCGCATCCTCACCCAGAAGATGGGCCAGCAACTCGGCCAGCAGATCGTGATCGAGAACCGCGCCGGCGCGAGCGGCAATATCGGCGCGGATGCGATCGCGAAGGCGGCGCCCGACGGCTACACGATTGGCGTCGCCACCGCGAGCACGCACGCGGTTGCGGCGAGCCTCAGCGCCAATCTGCCGTACGATCCGATCAAGGATTTCGCGCCGGTCGCCATGCTCGGCAGCCAGCCCTACGTGCTCGTGCTCCATCCTGCCTTGCCCGCGCGCAATCTCGCCGAGCTGATCGCGCTCGCCAGGGCGAAGCCGGGAACGCTCAACTACGGCTCGGCCGGCGTCGCTTCTCTTGCGCATCTCGCCACCGCGCTGTTTGCGAGCATGGCGGGCATCGACATCGTGCACGTACCCTACAAGAGCTCGGCGCAATCCGTGACCGACATGATCACGGGCCGTCTCGACATGCAGTTTGCGACCATTGCGCCGTCGCTTTCCACGATCCGTGCCGGGCAACTGCGCGCGCTCGCGACCAGCGGCAAGACGCGCGTTGCCGTACTGTCGGACGTGCCGACGGTCGCGGAGGCCGGCATCGCCGGATACGAGGCGGCTTTGTGGGTTGCACTGGTCGCGCCGGCCGCCACGTCGACGGCGATCGTCGCGCGCCTCAACCAAGTACTGAACGAGATCCTCAAGTCTCCCGAGGGAAGCGATGCCCTCATTGCGCAAGGGATGACGGCGGAGGCGGGCGCGCCGCAGGCGGTCACGCAACGCATCCGTGACGACATCGTGAAATGGCGGGACGTCGCGGCCAAGGCCGGCATCCGTCCGGAATGATCGTTTGGCCCGCTCGTCCCCGCGAAATCAGGGAGCGAGTCTAGGATCGCGCGTTCGCAGGAGCGAGGGTCTCTGTGGCATGGTCGGGTGCGTTGCGGCGGTACCTTGGCGAGCGGCCAAGCGTCGCGGCACGCGCGATGGCTCGCGACGCCCTTGAACCGGGGGAGTAAAGCGGCACAATGCAAAGCAACAGCGAGCGCTTGGCCGCCCCTGCGGCGATGCGCCGACGGAACTCAGGAGGAGACAATGACCAAGAACATTTGCCTCGCCGCCGGCGCGGCGCTCGCGCTCACGGCCGGTCCGGCTGCGGCCTGGGAGCCGACCAAACCCGTGGAGATCGTGG
>CBFGVM010000012.1:0-23091 GCA_965652015.1 uncultured Alphaproteobacteria bacterium | reverse complement strand
TGGAGAAGCATTTCGGCGGCATCGCCGCCGTCGCCGGCGTCTCGCTCAAGATCGAAAAAGGTGCCCGCCACGCGCTGATCGGACCGAACGGTGCCGGCAAGACGACGGTCATCAATCTGCTCACCGGCGTGCTGCGGCCGTCAGCCGGGCGCATCCTCCTCGAGGAGCAGGACATCACCTCGCTCGAGGCCTACAAGCGGGTGCAGCGCGGGCTCGCCCGCACCTTTCAAATCAACCAGCTGTTCCTCGACCTCACGCCGCTCGAGACCGTCGGGCTGGCGATCTCCGAACGGTTGGGCTTCGGGGGGCAATGGTGGCGGCTCGTCGGCACCAATGCCGTCGTGGTGGAGGAAATCGTCGAAATCCTCGGTCGCTTTCACCTCACCGATGTCATGTATGAGCGCACTGGCAACCTGCCTTACGGCAAGCAGCGACTGCTCGAGATCGCGCTCGCCATCGCCTGCCGTCCGCGTGTGCTGCTGCTCGACGAGCCGGCAGCCGGTGTGCCCGAGGACGAACGGCACGAGATCCTGGCGACGGTCGCGGCGCTTCCCGCCGACGTCACCGTCTTGTTGATCGAGCACGACATGGACATCGTGTTCTCGTTCGCAGATCGCATCTCGGTGCTGGTGAATGGGGCCTTGTTCGTGGACGGGGCGCCTGAGGAGGTTGCGCGCGACCCCCGCGTCAAGGCGGTCTATCTGGGCGAGTCCCTCGATGCCTGAATTATTGACCATCGAGCGGCTGAGCGCGGGCTACGGCGAGGCGGTCGTGCTCAACGGGATTTCACTCGCTCTCGCCCAGGGCCAATCGCTGGCCCTGCTCGGCCGCAACGGGATGGGCAAGACCACGTTGATCAACTCGATCGTGGGTGTGACGCGCTTCATCTCCGGTCGCATCGGCCTCGATGGCCGCGACATCACGTCTTTGCGCCCGGACCAGCGTGCCCACGCCGGCATTGGCTGGGTGCCGCAGGAGCGCAACATTTTCAAATCCCTCACGGTCGAGGAAAACCTCACCGCGATTGCCCGGCCCGGCCGCTGGACTGCGGAGCGTATCTACGAGCTGTTTCCGCGACTGAGCGAACGCCGGCGCAATCTCGGCAATCAGCTCTCGGGAGGCGAGCAGCAGATGCTCGCCGTCGGCCGCGCCTTGATCCTCAATCCCCGTCTGATGCTTCTCGACGAGCCGCTCGAGGGGCTCGCGCCGATCCTGGTCGAGGAGCTGTTGCTAGCGTTGCGGCGCATCATCCGCGATGAAGGCATGTCGGCGATCTTGGTCGAGCAGAACGCCCAGAAGGTGCTCGGCGTGACCGACCGGGTGGCGATCATCGAGCGCGGCGCAGTGGTCCACGAGGGGGCGAGCGCCGATCTTGCCGGCGATCGCGCGGTGCTGGAAAGCTACCTCGGCGTCACCGCCGCCGGCTCCCGCCGCAAGGGCAGAAGTTGAGCCTGGTCGCGGCGGGCTCCAGACATGATGGGACGTGTCCCACGGCACACGGGACAATCTGCCCATCGTTTTGTGGTTGACGACGCCGCGGCTGGCGTGCCTTTGCTCGCGCTAGATCGTCCCAAGGAGCGGATCAATGAAAAGGACCAAACCGCCATTCCGCGCCGATCATGTCGGCAGCTTCTTGCGGCCTGCGGCGGTCAAGGAGGCGCGCGCCAAGCGGGAAAAGGGTGCCATCACAGCGGCCGAACTCAAGGCGGTTGAAGACCGTGAGATTGAAGACATCGTCCGAAAGCAGGAGGAGCTTGGTCTTCAGCTTGCGACCGACGGCGAGTTCCGCCGCTCCTGGTGGCACTTCGACTTTCTCGGCATGCTCGATGGCGTCCAAATCCACGACGCCGCGCAGGGGATCCAATTCCGCGGCGTGCAGACCAAGGCGCAAGAGCTGCGCGTCGTAGGCAAGGTCGGGTTCTCCAACCATCCGATGCTGGAGCACTTCAAATTTCTCAAGGCGCACACCAAGGTCACGCCGAAGATGACCATCCCCGCCCCGCCGGTTTTGCATTTTCGTTTGCCCAAGGACGGCATCAACAAGAGCGTCTATCCCGATCTCGATCAATTCTTCCAAGATGTCGGCAATGCCTATAAGCAAGCGGTGAAGGCATTTTACGACGCCGGCTGCCGCTATCTGCAATTCGACGACACGGTGTGGGCGTATCTTTGCTCGCAGGAGGAGCTGCGCAAAGCGCGCGAGCGCATGTCCAACGTCGATCAACTCCAGGGCATCTATGCGCGGGTGATCAACACCGCGCTCGAAGCCAAGCCTGCCGACATGACCATCACCACCCATGTCTGCCGCGGCAATTTCCGTTCGACCTGGATCTCGGAGGGCGGCTACGAGCCGGTGGCGGAGACGTTGCTGGGCAAAGTCAACTATGACGGTTACTTCCTTGAGTACGACACCGAGCGCGCCGGCGGATTCGAGCCGCTGCGCTTCTTGCCGAAAGGCAACAAGGTCGTGGTGCTCGGCCTCGTCACCTCCAAGAGCGGCGTGCTCGAGAAGAAGGACGACGTCAAGCGCCGCATCGACGAAGCGGGCAAATTCGCTCCGATCGAGCAGTTCTGCCTGTCGCCGCAATGCGGCTTTGCCTCGACCGAGGAAGGCAATATCCTGGCCGAGGCGGAGCAATGGGCGAAACTGCGGATGATCGTCGATGTCGCCGGCGAAGTGTGGGGGCGATGAGAGCAATTTCAAAGCAAGGGATCGCCAAGAATCCCGGTCAAATCTGAACTAGTGGAGGAACGTATGTTTGCACGACTGACCTGGCGAGGCGCCGTGGCCTCGCTCTTTGCCGCCGTCTTCTCAATTTCGGCACAGGCCCAGGCGCCTTCCGGGCAGCCGGTTACGATCGGCTTTTCCATGGCGCTCACTGGCCCGCTTGCTGCCAACGGCAAGCAGGCGCTGCTGGGCATGAAAATCTGGGAGGAGCAGATCAACGCCAAGGGAGGTCTCCTCGGGCGTCCGGTCAAGCTCGTCTATTACGACGACCAGTCGAACCCCTCGACGGTGCCCGGCATCTACACGAAGTTGCTCGACGTCGATAAAGTTGATCTCGTCCTCGGTCCTTACGCCACCGCCATGGCCGCCCCGGCCATGCCGGTCATCATGCAGAAGGGCAAGGTCTTCATCATCCTGTTCGGGCTCGATGTGAACCACGAGTTCAAGTACCCGAAATTCTTCGCGATGATTCCGACCGGGCCGGATACGAAGCCCTCCTTCACCACCGGCTTCTTCGAGGTTGCAGCGGCGCAGAATCCAAAGCCGCAAACGGTCGCGCTGGCGGCCGCCGACCAAGAGTTCTCCCGCAACGCCTGCGACGGCGCGCGCGACAACGCCAAGAAAGCCAATCTGAAGGTCGTCTACGACAAGACTTATCCGCCTTCGACCACCGACTTCACGCCGATTGTACGTGCGATCCAGGCGGCCAATCCGGATGTTGTCACGATCTGTTCCTACCCGCTCGACTCGGTCGGCATGGTGAAGGCGGTCAACGAGCTCAACTACAAGCCGAAGATGATCGGCGGCGCCATGGTCGGACTGCAGGCGACCGTCTTCAAGCGGCAGCTCGGACCGTTGCTCAACGGCTGGGTCAATTACGAGACCTGGGTTCCGGCGAAGAACATGATGTACGCGGGCACCGAGGAATTCCTCAAGCAGTACCAGGCGCGGGCCGGCGCGGAGGGCGTGGATCCGCTCGGCTACTATCTCGGGACCTGGGGCTACGCTTACATCCAGATCCTCGGCGAGGCGGTACAGGCCACCAAGAGCCTCGACGACAACAAGCTTGCCGACTACATCGGCAAAACGAACTTCAAGACCATTATGGGCGACGTGAAGTTCGGTAAGGGCGGCGAATGGGCAGAGGGCCGGATGCTGCAGGTCCAGTACCACGGCATCAAGAGCGGCGACCTCGAGCAATTCCGGGGCATGGAGACGCAGACCGTGCTCACGCCGGCGCAATACAAGACCGGCAACGTGATCTATCCCTACGAGAAGGCGAAGTAGTCGCCTCGTGTCCCGGACATTGCGTCCGGGACACGAGAGGTCATTGTGATGCTCCTACCAACGACCCTGGTCGGCTCCTACCCCCAGCCGGTGTGGTTGATCGACCAGGTCAAGCTCTCGAAGCAGGTGCCGCGCGTGCGCGCCGAGGATCTGTGGCTCATCGATCCGCCACGGCTCGAGGCCGCACAGGATGACGCCACGCGGCTTGCCATCCGCGACCAGGAGCGCGCCGGGCTCGACATCATCACCGACGGCGAGCAGCGCCGCGAGAGCTATTCCAACCGCTTTGCCACGGCGCTTGAGGGCATCGATCTCGACAATCCCGGCAAGACACCCAACCGGACCGGCGGGTTTTCAACGGTACCAAGGGTCGTTGGGCCGATTCGGCGCAAGCATCCGGTCGAAGTGTGCGACGTGGAATTCCTGCGCGCCAATACCGACCGGACGATCAAAATGACGGTGCCCGGGCCGTTTACGATGTCGGCGCAGTGCCAGGACGATTTCTATGGCGACGAGGAGGGGCTGGCGCTCGACTATGCGGCGGCGGTCAACGCCGAGATCAAGGATCTGTTCGCGGCCGGCGCCGACATCGTGCAGATCGACGAGCCGTGGATGCAGTCACGACCGGAAAAGGCGCGCAAGTACGGGCTCAAGGCGCTCGACCGGGCGCTCGCGGGCGTCGAGGGAACAACGGCGGTGCACATCTGCTTCGGGTACGCCGCGGTGGTGAAGGACAAGCCCTCCGGCTACTCCTTCCTGGCGGAGTTCGAAAACTCCGCCGTCGATCAGGTCTCGATCGAGGCGGCTCAACCCAAGCTCGATCTTTCGATCTTGCAACAGTTGCCGTCGAAGACGATCATTCTCGGCGTGATCGATCTGTCGGACATGACGGTCGAGACGCCAGAAACCGTTGCCGAACGCATCCGCAAGGCCTTGCCGTTTGCGTCCGCCGAGCGGATCGTGGTGGCGCCGGATTGCGGCCTCAAATATCTTCCGCGCGAGGTCGCATTCGGAAAAATGCGCGCGATGGCTGCAGGCGCCGGCATCGTGCGCCGCGAACTCGCGGCATGACAGATCGTGCTGCGAGAACAAAGAGGAGTCAGCCATGCCCTACGTGACTGAAGACAATCTCACCGACGTCGCGCTGGAGCGGTGGAAGGACATTCCCGATCCGCGCCTGCGACAGATCATGCAATCGCTGATCAAGCACGTGCACGGCTTCGTGCGCGAGATCGAGCCGACGCAGGGGGAATGGGCAGTGGCAATCGATTGGCTCACGCGCACCGGAAAGCTGTGCTCGCAGAAACGGCAGGAATTCGTGCTCGCCTCTGACGTGCTGGGCGTCAGCATGTTGGTCGACGCGATCAACCATCGCCAGCCCAGTGGTGCGACGCCGAGCACGGTCGAAGGACCGTTTCACGTGCCTGACGCGCCGGCGATGGCGCAAGGCGGCAACATGGCGGAGGGTGCGCCCGGGATTCCTTGCTTCGTGACCGGCACGGTGCGCGGCCTCGACGGCGAGCCGCTCGCCGGAGCGGTGCTCGATCTCTGGCAGACCGACGGCGAGGGACTCTACGAGGACCAACGCGACGTCAAGGGACCCTGGATGCGCGGTCTCTACCGCGCTCAAGCCGATGGAAGCTATGTGATCCGCACCGTGGCGCCGATTGCCTACACGATTCCCATGGACGGCACGGTGGGAGAGCTCATGGAGCGAACGAACATCAGCCATATGCGGCCGGCGCACATTCACTTCGCGGTCTCTGCGCCGGGCTATCATGGTTTGGTTACGCACCTGTTTCAGAAAGGTGGCGAGTATCTCGACAGCGACGTCGTTTATGCCGTGAAAGAGCCGCTGATCGTCGAATGGGTCAAAAAGCCGCCGGGCAAGGCGTCGACCGGCGAAATGGTGACGACCCCGTTCTATGAGCTGAAATACGACTTCGTGCTGGCCAGACGCGCGAAGGCTCTCGCCGCGGCCGAGTGAGCAGATGGAGGCCGGCCGCTCAACGTCCGAAGGCGTCATGCCCCGCGCAGGCGAGGCACCCGGTAAGCCGCGGTCATTGTGATTGATCTCAGTGAGCGGTGAAGATTGGGTCGCCGTCTGCGCGGGCGATGACATTGTCGCGCTAGGCGCGAAACATCATGCCCCGAACCAAGCCGCCGTTCCGTGCTGATCACGTGGGAAGCCTGCTGCGTCCCGCCGCGCTGAAAGCGGCGCGCGGCAAGCACGAGCGCGGCGAAATCACCGCGGCCGAGCTCACGGCGATTGAAAACGACGAGATCGAGAAAGTGATCCGCAAGCAGGAGGAGACCGGGCTGCAATCGGTCACCGATGGCGAATTCCGCCGCGCGTTCTGGAATTACGACTTTCTCGGTAAGCTCGAGGGCGTCGAAGCCTATCTCGGCGAGCGCAAGATCAAGTTCCAGGGCCCGCAGCCCAAGCCGATGATGTTGCGGGTGACCGGCAAACTCGGCGCAAACGGCTCACACCCGATGATCGAGCATTTCAAATTCGTGGCCGCGCATGCCAGGGCGACGCCGAAAATGACGATCCCGTCGCCGTCGTCGCTGCATTTCCGCTACGGGCGCGACGCCGTGCCGGCTACGGTTTATCCGATCATGGACGATTTCTACCGCGACCTCGGCGAGAGCTACCGCGCGATCGTGCGCGCCTTCGCCGATGCCGGCTGCCGCTATCTCCAGCTCGACGAGGTCAATTTCACCTATCTCTGCGATCCCAAGCTGCGCGCGTTCGTCGCCGACCGCGGCGACGATCCACAGATGCTGCCGCACATCTACGCCGCCATGATCAATGCAGCGGTGTCGGGCGCCCCTGCGGAGATGACCACGGCGATGCATCTTTGCCGCGGCAATTTCCAATCGACCTTCGTCGCATCCGGCGGCTACGAGCCGGTCGCTGAAATCCTGTTCAACGCCATCGATATCGACGCCTATTTCATGGAATACGACAGCGAGCGTGCCGGCGGGTTCGAGCCGCTGCGCTTCGTCCCCAAGGGCAAAATGGTGGTGCTCGGCCTGGTCACTTCGAAGAGCGGGGCGATCGAATCGAAGGACGCGCTCAAGCGCCGCATCGACCAGGCCGCCCAATTCGTCGAGCTCGATCAACTCTGTCTTTCCCCGCAATGCGGCTTCGCCTCGACCGAAGAAGGCAATATCCTCGCCGAGCAGGAGCAGTGGGCA
This sequence comes from uncultured Alphaproteobacteria bacterium, assembly GCA_965652015.1. Taxonomy (GTDB): domain Bacteria; phylum Pseudomonadota; class Alphaproteobacteria; order Rhizobiales; family Xanthobacteraceae; genus VAZQ01. The sequence goes on along the minus strand of CBFGVM010000012.1, from coordinate 15,872 downwards.
AAGCTACGGCGCATCGTGGAAGTGGCGGACGAGGTGTGGGGCTTATGACATCGCGAACGAACGGGAAATGGCGTCGGTCTATTCGCCCATTCGCTCGCGCCGCATACTACGGAGTGAAAACATGAAGCGATCCAAGCCGCCGTTCCGCGCGGATCACGTCGGCAGCCTGCTGCGTCCGGCGCCGCTGAAAGCCGCGCGTGAGAAACACGCCAAGGGTGAGATCGGCGCGGCGGATCTCAAGGCAATCGAGGACCGCGAGATCGAGCGTGTCATCAAGAAGCAGGAGGAGGTGGGGCTTCAGGCCGCCACCGACGGCGAGTTCCGCCGCTCCTGGTGGCACCTCGATTTTCTCTGGGGCCTCGACGGGGTGGAACGCCATGTCATGGATACCGGTATTGCCTTTGCCGGCGTCACCACCCGCAACGAGGGCGTGCGCGTCACCGGTAAGCTGGGATTTTCCAGCCATCCGATGATCGAGCACTTCAAGTTCGTGCAGGCGCACACTGCGCGCATACCGAAGATCACGATACCGGCACCCTCGGCGCTCTACGGCCGTCCCATCATGACGCCGATCAACAAGACCATCTATCCCGACCTCGATGCATTCTTCACCGACCTGGGCCAGGCTTACCGCAAGGCGGTGCGCGCGTTTGCCGACGCCGGCTGCCGCTATCTGCAGCTCGACGAAGTCTTCGTTGCCATGCTTTGCGATCCGAAATATCGCCAGCAAATGATCGATCGCGGGGACGATCCGGAACGGTTGGGCGAGATTTACGGCGAACTCATCAATACTGCGATGTCGGATATCCCGTCCGACATGACCATCACCATGCACCTGTGCCGCGGCAACTACAAATCGACCTTCATGGGAGCGGGCGGTTACGAAGCGGTGCAGGAAATCCTGTTCGATAAGATCAAGGTGCACGGATATTTCATGGAGTACGACGATCCGCGTTCCGGCGGCTTCGAGCCGCTGCGCATGCTGCCCAAAGACAAGCTGGTCGTACTCGGCATCGTGACCACCAAGACCGGCAAGCTCGAAAGCAAGGATGACCTCAAACGCCGCATCGACCAGGCGGCGAAATATGCGCCGCTCGCGCAACTCTGCATCTCCGGCCAATGCGGCTTCGCCTCGACTGAGGAGGGCAATTTGCTGACCGAGGACGAGCAGTGGGCGAAGCTGCGCCGCATCGTCGAGGTTGCGGACGAGGTGTGGGAGTGATCGTCGCCGGCAAGGTCGCTATCGTCACCGGCGCCGGGCGCGGCATCGGCCGCGCCATCGCCGTGTTGCTGGCCGGCGAGGGCGCCCGCGTCGTCGTCTGCGACATTGGCGCGAGCCTCGAAGGGGCGGGTACCGATCCCTCTCCCGCGCACGAGGTGGTGGACGAGATCAAGCGCAGTGGCGGCGAGGCGATCGCTTCCACGCTCTCGATCGCCGAGCCGAAGAATGCCGAGGAGATCGTCAAAGCCGCACTCGCCGCATTCGGGCGCGTCGACATCCTGGTCAACAATGCCGGTATCTTGCGCGACCGCATCTTCCATCGCATGAGCTGGTCGGACTGGTCGGACGTGCTGGCGGTGCACCTCAATGGCTCCTTCAACATGAGCCGGGCCTGCGCGGTGCATTTCCGCGAGCAGAACGGGGGCGCCTTCGTGCACATGACCTCGACGTCGGCGCTGGTCGGCAATTTCGGCCAAGCCAATTACATGGCGGCCAAGTTCGGCATCGTCGGACTCTCCCGCGGCATTGCGCTCGACATGCAGCGCTTCAAGGTGCGCTCGAACTGCATCGCGCCGTTCGCCTGGACGCGCATGATCGATTCGATACCGACCGAGACTGCTGAGGAAAAGGCGCGGGTCGAACGCATGCAACAGATGACGCCGGAAAAGATCGCGCCGCTTGCGGTCTATCTCGCCTCCGACCGCGCGGAGGGGATTTCCGGCCAGATTTTCGGCGTGCGCAACAACGAGATTTTTCTGTTCAATCAGCCGCGCGCGGTTCGTACCATCCATCGCTCCGACGGCTGGACGCCGGACAAGATTGCGCAGCAGCTCAAGGGCGCGCTCGGCCCCTCCTTCACGCCGCTCGAACGTTCCGGCGAGGTGTTCTCATGGGATCCGATATAGCGAGGTCGTATTGGGATGTAGCGCTGCATTTCTTCATGGGAGAAGCCTAGATGGACGAAGTATGGCAAGTGCTTCCCTTATTCCTGCTCTCGATACCGCTCGCAATCGGCAACTACTTTCTGGCCGGAAGACTCGGGAAGAACCGGGTCACTTGGGTGATCCTGTCGCTGATCCCGTTCGTCAACATCTTCTTCTTGTACTATGTCGGATATGCCGTAATCTTCCGGCTGCTCGACACTCTCACGGCACTCGCCGCGAGGCTTGGGGCCCCAACCACTGCCTGATGACCGCGGCAAGAGCCGTCGATCGCACCGCGGACCAACGTAGCAAGATCGTGATCGCCGCGACCGGGCAACCTGCGCTGCCGCGGCTTGAAGCGCCATGATCCAGACCAAGCCAGATCCTACGCATGACGATCTCGCACAAGTCCGCGAATCCGTTCGTGCGCTCTGCGCCAAGTTTCCTGGCGAATATTGGCGGGCGCTCGACCGCGAACGCGGCTATCCGACCGAGTTCGTCGCCGCGCTCACTAAGGCCGGCTTTCTCGCCGCGTTGATCCCGGAACAGTATGGCGGGAGCGGGCTTAGCATGACCGCCGCGGCAGTGATCATGGAGGAGATCCAGGCCTCGGGCTGCAACGGCGCAGCCTGCCACGCCCAGATGTACACGATGGGCACGCTGTTGCGGCACGGCAGCGCAGAGCAAAAGTCGCGTTGGTTGCCCGCGATCGCATCGGGCGAACTGCGGCTGCAAGCCTTCGGCGTCACCGAGCCGACATCAGGCTCCGACACGCTCAATCTGCGCACCACCGCGGTGCGCGAGGGCGATCACTACATCATCAACGGCCAGAAGATCTGGACGTCCCGCGCCGAGCATTCGGACCTTCTCCTGCTCATCGCCCGCACCACGCCGCGCGAAGCGGCAAAGACCCGCACCGAGGGTCTCTCGGTCTTTCTCGTCGACATGCGCCTTGCGCAAGGCACCGGGATCAGCATCAATCCGATCCGTACGATGATGAATCATGCGACGACGGAGCTGTTCTTCGACGATCTGCGCGTTCCGGCGGAAAACCTCATCGGCGAGGAAGGCCGGGGTTTCCGCTATATCCTCAGCGGCATGAATGCCGAGCGCATCTTGATTGCGGCCGAATGCATCGGCGATGCCAAATGGTTCATCACCAAGGCCACCGGCTATGCCAAAGAGCGCATCGTGTTCGGCCGCCCGATCGGCCAGAACCAGGGCGTGCAGTTCCCAATCGCACGGGCTTACGCGCAGATGCGCGGGGCCGAACTGATGGTTTACGCGGCGGCTTCCCTCTATGAGGCTGGCCGCGAGTGCGGTGCGGAATCGAACATGGCCAAGCTGCTCGCCGCTGATGCCTCCTGGGCGGCGGCCGACATGTGCCTGCAGACGCACGGCGGCTTCGGCTTTGCCGAGGAGTTCGACGTCGAGCGCAAGTTCCGCGAGACGCGGCTCTATCAAACCGCCCCGATCTCGACCAATTTGATCCTCTCCTATCTCGCCGAGCACGTTCTCGGCCTGCCGCGATCGTATTGAACAGTTGGCGCGTGGGAAAAGCGAGTTCCGGCTTGCGAATGCGGCAGCTGGTTGGCTAGGAGATGGTTGTTAGTCGGGTAGCCCTATGAGCACCACCCTTGTCGCCGACATTGGCGGCAGCAAGAGCCGGTTTGCGCTGGCCAATTCCTCCGGCGATCTCGAGCACGTACTGGTCATCGAGAACGATACGGTCGCGGACCTTGATGCGGCGGTCGCGCGCTACCTTGAGGAGACAGGCGCGCGCCCGGGTGCGGCAACGCTGGCGGTTGCCGGTTCGGTCGACGGCGAGGAAGTCGTGCTGACCAATCGCACGGGCTGGCGGCTCCGGCGCGGCGAATTCGCCGGGCGCTTCGGATTTTCGCAGTTGCGCGTGTTGAATGATTTCGAAGCCGTCGCGTGGGCCCTGCCGCACCTCGGCGCGGCACACACGCGGCCGCTGGGCGCGCCGCTGGAGGCGCGTGACGGTGTGAAGGTCGTGCTCGGTCCAGGGACCGGTCTGGGCGTGGCAGCGCTTCTGCCCGCGGATGGCCGTTGGCACGTGATAGCGAGCGAAGGCGGACATGTCTCGTTTGGTCCGCAGGCTCGGGACGAAACCGCGATGTTCGCCAAGCTTGGTGAGGAATGCGGCGCGATCAGCGCCGAGACGGTGCTGTCCGGGCCCGGCCTCGTGCGGCTCGCGCGTGCCCTTGACCCGCGGGCAGGACGCCACCAGCCCGAAACCATCGTCGCCAGTGCTCTGGCGCGCGAGCCTTCGGCGCACGCCGCGGCGCGAATGTTTGTACGCCTGCTCGGGCGCTTTGCCGGCGGACTGGCGCTCACCTTCAAGGCGCTGGGCGGCGTCTACATCACCGGCGGCGTCGCGGGCGGCCTCGGACCGCTCCTCGACGAGCCGCAGTTCCGCGCCGCTTTCGAGGCGCATCCTCCCCACGAGAGCTTGCTCAAAACGATACCCACGCTGCTCATCACGTGCCCGCAGCCTGGCCTGATCGGCTGTGCGGCACTGGCGAGCGAGCACGCTGTAACGGTTTAGCAGGCGACGCCTGACACGACGCCCAGCCTCCGACCCATCACGCCAGACCAAGCTCGGTGAAGGCGTGCTTATGATGCTCGGCGCTGTCGGGTGAGAAGCAGCAGAAAACGACACGCGTGATGCCACGCGGCGCATGGGCGATTTCTCCCGCCACCGTTCCCACCGCGATCCGTGCCGCGCGCTCCGGCGGAAAGCGATAGACACCGGTCGAGATCGCCGGAAAGGCAATGGAGCTCAAGCCCTGTTCGGCCGCAAGCGCCAACGCCGTGCGATAACAGGACGCAAGCAAATCATCTTCGCCCTTTTTGCCGCCGCCCCAGACCGGCCCGACCGCGTGGATGACGTGCTTCGCTTTCAGACGATAGCCGCGGGTGATCTTGGCCGAGCCTGTGTCACAGCCGCCGAGCGTGCGGCACTCGACGAGAAGCTCCGGGCCGGCGGCGCGGTGAATGGCGCCGTCGACGCCACCGCCGCCAAGCAGCGCTCTGTTCGCCGCATTGACGATCGCCTCGACATCGAGGGCCGTAATGTCGGCAACGCAGATCTCGAGCCGCGCGGTTGCGACCTCTGCGGTGAGGAGGGGAGCGCTCATGGGGCCGATGGTAGCGCAATCGCGAGCGCAGCGCAGCGCCGCCCGGTATTAGCTCTGCTCGACCAACTCCCGCTCGGCTTGAGCAGCAAAATCGATGCTGCTGCGCCGGCCGATGTCGCCGAAATGGGCGTCGAGGAAGCGCCGCGTCGCCCGCTGCCCTAGCTTGCGCAGCGTCTCGAAGTATTCGTAGTCGGTTTTGAGGGTACCGCGGGCGCTGAAGGGCTCGCCCAGATCCTCCATCACGATGCGGTGGAGCCTGAGCCGCCGGAATTCGCCAGGCCGAGTCCCGCGCGGCAATCGCCCTTCGTCGATGAGCCGGTTGACGAAGGCTACACCACGCAGATCCGAAAGAAGCGAGGCATTGAAGCTGATTTCGTTGACGCGGCTCACGATTTCGCGGGTGCGCGTCGGCACCTCGCGGCGCTCCCGGGGATTGATTTGGACGATCAGCACGTCCTCCGTTGCCGTCGCGCAGAGAAACGGAACGATGACCGGGTTACCGCTATAGCCACCGTCCCAATAGGGTGCGCCGTCGATCTCCACGGCGCGGAAGAGCAGGGGAAGCGCGGCCGAAGCCATCACCACTTCGGCGGTCACCTCCGCGCGCGTGAACACGCGCTGCTCCCCGGTCTGGATATTGGTGGCGGAAATGAACAGCTCGAGGCTCGGATCTCCTCGGATGGCGTCGAAATCGACGAAACGCTCGACCAATTCTTTGAGCGGATTGATGTTGAGCGGGTTGAGATCATAGGGCGAGAGCATGCGCGACACCGCGCCGAACCACAGGCCTTCGCGCGGAACGAAAGGGAACAGCCGCTCGACGACACCGCGCTGTAAGTCACCGAGGTGGCCGTCGACGCTCACCGCGCGCCAAAAGTCGGCGAGCCGCTGGCGGGCCTCGTCCGGCCCGCCGCGGGTGAGCCCGTCGGCCAGCATGACCGCGTTCACGGCCCCTGCGGACGCGCCGGAAATGCCTTCGATTTCCAGACGGCCGTCGTCGAGCAGTTGGTCGATTACGCCCCATGTGAACGCGCCATGGGCGCCGCCGCCCTGCAGCGCGAGATTGACCGGCTTGGCGCTGCCCTTGCCCGCGCGCTGAGGCGGGCGCCTGCGCCGCGGGCTACGCGGCGTGAGCAATCTGGAAATGAGATTTGCGAGGAGAATGGGAAACATTCTCGGCTGGTGCACAAAGGCCCCGGGGAGGGCGGAACTGCTAGATATGGGGACCGAATTGCTGCATTGCAATATCAAATTTGGCACCGCAGCAAGAGCGAAATAGGGGGTCAAAACGGCTATGGTGCAGACATGTCGAAAGGCAAACCCTCGCGCGCTCTCTCGAGCCGGCGGCCGATTTTCCCGGCACCTGACCATGACCATGATCGCTGCTCCAGCGATGCGATGGCCGTGGCCGAGATGTTGTGCGCGCAACGTGGCCAGCGCCTGACGCCAATCCGCCGCAAGGTGCTGGCCGCGCTATTGGACACGCATAAGCCGCTGGGTGCCTACGAGATCATCGAGCGGCTCGCGCTCAAGGGACCGCGGCCGGCGCCGATTACCGCCTATCGCGCGCTTGAGTTCCTGCGGGAGAACGGCCTCGTGCATCGCATCGAGAGCCGCAATGCCTTCGTCGCGTGCGTGCACAATCACGCCGCCAGTTCCTTCGTCGTGTTCCTGATTTGCGAGCGCTGCGGCGCGGTGGGAGAGGCGTCCTCCCACGAGGTCACCGCGACGCTGACATCAGCGGCCCGCGCTGCCGGTTTTGCGCCGAAATCGCCGGTGCTCGAGCTTAGCGGCATCTGCACGCACTGCCGCGAGACCTGATACGCGCTCTAAGACCGCCGCGTTGACGCCGGCGGTGCAGTCTGGCACTTCCCTGCGGCAAAGGAGGCCAAAACATGACCGAAGCCGGGCCGCAGCAACGACGCCGGTCGGTATCCGTCGATGTCGGCGGCGTCATCGTCGGCGGCGACGCGCCCATCGTCGTGCAGTCCATGACCAATACCGATACTGCCGACGTGGGGGAGACCGCGCGGCAGGTCGCGGCATTGGCGCGCGCAGGCTCCGAAATCGTGCGCATCACGGTCGACCGCAGCGAAGCAGCCGCCGCGGTGCCGCACATCAAGGAGCGGCTGCTCAAGATGGGCGTCAGCGTGCCGATCGTCGGCGACTTTCACTATATCGGCCACAAGCTCTTGGCTGATCATCCGGCCTGTGCCGAGGCCCTCGATAAGTACCGCATCAATCCCGGCAATGTCGGTTTCAAGGAAAAGAAGGACCGGCAGTTCGGCGCGATCGTCGAGACGGCGATCAAGCATGGCAAGCCGGTGCGCATCGGCGCCAATTGGGGCTCGCTCGATCAGGAGCTCCTGACCCGGCTGATGGATGAAAACGCGCGTTCGCCGAACCCGCGCGACGCGCGCGAGGTCACGCAGGAGGCGATGGTGCAATCGGCGCTGCTCTCGGCCGCGCGCGCGGAGGAGATCGGGCTTTCCCGCGATCGCATCATCTTGTCCGCTAAAGTATCGGCGGTGCAGGATCTCATCGCCGTCTATGGCGAACTCGCGCGGCGCTCGGACTACGCGCTCCACCTCGGGCTGACCGAGGCCGGCATGGGCTCGAAGGGGATCGTGGCGTCGGCGGCGGCGCTAAGCGTTCTGCTGCAACAGGGCATCGGCGACACCATCCGCATTTCGCTGACTCCGGAACCCGGCGGCGACCGCACGGTGGAAGTCAAGGTCGCGCAGGAGCTGCTGCAAACGATGGGCTTTCGGGTTTTCGTGCCGCTCGTCGCCGCCTGTCCGGGCTGCGGACGCACGACCTCGACGACGTTCCAGGAACTCGCCCGCGATATCCAGGGCTTCATCCACACGTCGATGCCGGACTGGAAGCGGCGCTATCCCGGCGTGGAGAGGCTTAACGTGGCTGTCATGGGCTGCATCGTCAACGGGCCGGGCGAAAGCAAGCACGCCGATATCGGCATTTCGCTCCCCGGCACCGGCGAGCAACCTGCGGCGCCGGTGTTCATCGACGGCAAGAAAGTGGCGACGCTGCGAGGCGCCACCGTCGCCGCTGATTTCAAGCAGATGGTGATCGACTATATCGAGCGCCGCTTCGGCCAGGACAGCGCCGGACGCACCGCGGCGGAATAGGCCCGGCGCGCCGCGCCTTCCTCGGCAACTTTCAAGACATTGAATGAAGCTGCTGCGCGCCCGTCATTGCGGCGCTTGCGGCGCGCGCGACAGTTCGGCCAGTACACCGATGACCGCGATCAAAAGACAAAGGAGCACAACCTTTTCCACGCGCGCCCTCCGACGAACCCACCCCTGGAGCGACGCAACCTAGAACACGATCGCGGCGGCACAAGTTCCGCCGCGTGGCAAAGTGATGGCAAGGCCTTAATGGGCCGTTAGGTCTGTTGGCGAATTTGCGGCGCGCCGATGCCGCCCGGCCGATTTGCCAGTTCCGCCGCGAAGAAGTTGTCCATGCGCGATTGCACATCGCGTCGAGCGAGGGCCTCGGCGAACATGCGGCGCGCGATCTCGAAGACATGAGAGTCCTTCTGTCTGGAACTTGTCCACCAGGTTCCGCGAGACGGTCGCGCCGTGGGACATGGTCGGCTCTCGCGCATGCCGTCCTGATTGTCAAACGTGGGCGGCTCGCGGCAGGTCGTGGCGTGGCGGAACGCAGTGGGAGCACGCAATGGACCGGCGGGCCGCCGGCCTCTACCCTGCGCCGAGCTGGTGTGCAGCCCAGCGACCCGCCGCCGGAGGGACTGCCATGCCAGAGCATCCCGGGGTCTTTATCGAAGAAGTGGCTACGAGGGCGCGCCCCATCGAAGGCGTCGGTACGTCCACGGCCGCGTTCGTCGGCGCAACTCCATCCGGACCGCTCGATGCGCCGCGCATAGTGCACAGCTTTGCGGAATTCCAGGCTCAGTTCGGCGCACTCGCCGTTGACATGCCGCTTGGCTACGCGGTGCAGCATTATTTCACCAATGGCGGCCGCGAGGCGTTGATTGCACGCGTCGCGCCGAGCGGGTCGACGCTCACCGATGCCGATCTGTCGAGCCCGGCGCTGGAGGCGCATAAGCGTGGCCTCTGGCTGCTCGAACATGCCGCCGATTTCAACATCCTCTGCATTCCGCCGCTGGCGCGTACCACCGATGTCGGGCGCGCCACTTGGGATGCCGCGGTCGCCTACGCCGTCCGCCGCCGCGCGATGGTGATCGTCGATCCGCCCGCGGCATGGACCGCTCCGCCCACGATATCGGAGGTAAGCGCGTTGGTGAGCCGAAGCGCGAACGCCGCGCTCTACTATCCGCGGCTGCAGGCGACCGATCCCTTGCGCGGCAAGCAAGTCGCGAGCTTCGCGCCCTGCGGCGTCGTGGCCGGCATCTATGCGCGCACCGACGCATCGAGTGGCGTCTGGAAAGCCCCGGCGGGGACACAGGCGACCGTGCTCGGTGCGCAGGCGGTGAGTGTCGCGCTATCGCAGACGCAGCTCTCCGCGCTCAATGCCATGGGAGTCAACGCGGTGCGCACGCTGCCCGGGGGCGCCATCGTGCTCTGGGGTGCGCGCACGCTGGCGGGAGAGGAGGATCCGCTCAAATTCGTCCCGGTGCGGCGCCTGGAACTATTCATCGAGTCGAGCCTCACGCGCGGCCTGCAGTCGTCCGTGTTCGAGCCGAATGGTCCATCGCTCTGGGAGCGGCTGCGCACGAGCGTCGAGGATTTCCTGCTCGACCTATTCCGCCAGGGAGCGTTGCAGGGAGACAGGCCGCAGGAGGCTTTTTTTGTTCGCTGCGACGCCTCGACCATGACCCAGCAAGAGATCGACCGGGGCATCGTCAATCTGGTAGTCGGCTTCGCGCCGCTGAGACCCGCCGAATTCGTCGTTATCGGCATCGGCAGCTCGGGCAAGGCGCAGTCGTCGGCGAGCTTCGTCTTGCGGCATTATCGCATCCACACCGCTCGCTACTCGCTGCGCGTCGTGTGGGACGGCGAGCAGATCGCGGGTGTGCGTCGCGTGCGCGGGCTTGGCCGGCTCACCGAGCTGGTGACGGTTCACGACGGCAGCGATCCGAATGCCTCGCGCATCATCGTGGGACCGACGAAGTTCGAACCGGTGACCATCGAGCGCGGCATCACCCATGACGACGCGTTCGAACAATGGGTGCAAGCGACGCAGCAAGGCGCAGGGCCGGCGCCGCGCAAGGACGTGCGGATCGAACTTCATGACAACGAGCGGCGGATTACGGTCGCGTGGGTGCTTAGGGGAGCGCTTCCAATCAAGTTGCAAGCGCCCGATCTCAATGCCGCGGGCAACGATGTTGCCATTGAGCAGTTGACGCTCGCATATGAGGGGCTCGAGCGCGACGACCCGCCAGATGGCGGCTAACACCACCCGCCACGTCCCAAAGGCTCATCGATTGGACGCAGAATGCCGCTTGCGAGGGAACCGCGCGCCGCAAAATCGCAGCCATGGCTTTCCCGCCTGGCATGGGTTTGCGTGTTCGCCCTCGTGCTTGTGCTGCTGTTGCCCTATCTCTTGGTGCCGCTTTATCGCGTCATCAACCCGATCTCGACGCTGATGCTATGGCGCTGGGCAACGGGGGCGCGCGTCGAGCGAAGCTTCGTCCCAATCGAGCGCATGGCGCCGGCGCTGCCGGCGACCGTCATCGCCTCCGAGGACGGCCGCTTCTGCACCCATCGCGGGATCGATTGGCAAGAAATCCGCGAGCGGCTGGAGGAGGTCGACGACATCAGCGCGGCGCGGGCGGTGTCGACCATTACCCAGCAGACCGCAAAAAATCTGTTCCTGTGGCCGGGCCGCAGTTTCCTGCGCAAGGCGCTGGAGCTTCCGCTCGCGCTGTGGATGGATCTCGTGCTGCCGAAACGGCGCGTGCTTGAAATCTATCTCAATATCGCGGAGTGGGGCCCAAGCGGGCAATTCGGCGCGGAGGCCGGCAGCCGCTACGCCTTCAGCAAGTCGGTGCGATCGCTTACTCCGCACGAGGCGGGGTTGCTGGCAGCGGTGCTGCCGAACCCGCGGCGGCGCAGCGCCAAGCAGCCGGGACCGGCGGTGCGCCGCCTCGCCGCCATCTACGAGGCGCGCGGCGCGGCGCAGGCTTCGCTCGCATTCTGTGCGTGGAGGGCCAAGTAGTGCGGCTGCTCGCGGCTCTGGCCTTGACGCGCGCGATCCTCTATAAGCCCGCTTCCAAACCCGTAGGCAAGAAATTGCCTGTCCCGAGGAGTGACCAGGAGTACGACCATGGCTGTCCCGAAACGAAAAACATCGCCGTCGAGGCGGGGAATGCGCCGCTCCGCCGATGCGCTGGCGCAGCCGACCTACGTCGAGGACAAGGATTCGGGCGAGTTGCGGCGGCCACACCACATCGATCTGAAGACCGGCATGTACCGGGGCCGCCAAGTCCTCAAGCCGAGAAAAGAGGTCTGACCTCGTTCAGGCGTTGCGGGGCGCTGCAGTCGCGGTGAACTTGGAGTGGAAGAGAACGGCTGGGCGAGGTTGCAAGGTCTGCGTGAAGAGAGCCGACTGTCATGTACCTCATCGCTTTCCCGTTGCTGCTCATTCCGTTTGCATTCTTCAACATCGTCGTTTTCCTCCTCAACATGCCGCTCAGGGATGAGCAAAAAAGCGCGGTCTTCACGATACCCCTTGCGTCTGAGGCGACCTTCCCTCCGGTCTTTGACCGCAGCATGCCAGTGACCCTCGGCGACCTCATCATCGCGATCGGCATCCTGCTGCTCTACGTCGAGCTGATCAAATCGATACGCCCCGGCGGCAAGTCGATGGTCGACCATGTGCTCTCGCTGATCTTGTTCCTGGTCATGGCCGGCGAACTCCTGTTCGTGCCGCGGGCGACGTCGGCGACCTTGTTGCTGCTCACCGTGCTCGGCTTCGTCGATTTCATCGCCGGGCTCTCGGCCCGATTCGCACAGCCGAAGGTCGTATTCGAACGGGTGGCTCCGGCGCACCAAGCGAGCGATCATCCGTAAACCCCTCGGCAGAGCGCCTCCCAGCCGTCGGCGCCGCCTACCCGCCGGTCTCGGCGACGAAGCCCGCTGCCTCGATGCCGGCGATCGCCGCTGCCTCGTCGTTGTCGGAGCTGTCGCCGGAGACGCCCACGGCACCAAGCAGTGCGCCGGATTTGTCGCGGATGAGCACGCCGCCCGGCACCGGCACCAGCGTGCCGCCGCTCATCTCGATCAGCGCGGCGGCCATATGGGGGCGCTCGACGCCGATCTGGTGCAGCCGTCGCGACCCCGCGCCGAAAGCGACCGATCCGAAGGCCTTGCCGGACGCAATCTTCGACCGCAGGATTGGATTGCCGTCCTCCTCGGCATAGGCCCGCAGCGCTCCGCGACTGTCGACGACGGCGATGCCGAGCGGCTTGAGCTTCTTTTCGCGTGCGGCGGCAAGTGTCTTGTCGAGGATGGTGCGGGCTTGTGCAAGCGTTAATGTCATCGCGTCTCTCCCTGATCACGGGCGGTATCGAATAGCGTAACCTCGCCGCAAGAACCATCATGCGCCGCGACTTTCAGCTTCCGGGCCGCTCGCCAGTCATCGCTTGTGAGGGCATGGCCGCGACCTCGCATCCGCTGGCGAGCCTCGCCGCCATCGAGGCGTTGCGCGCCGGAGGCACCGCGGCCGACGCCGCCGTGACCGCGGTCGCGGTACTGTGCGTGGTCGAGCCGCAGATGACCGGCATTGGCGGCGATTGCTTCTGCATGCTGCATGTGCCGGGGAAACCGGTCTGGGGCTACAACGGCTCCGGCCGGGCCGGCGCACGGGCATCGCTTGACGCGCTCATGGCGCGAGGCATTCGCTCCATCGCCTCCGACTCGATCCACGCCGTGACCGTGCCGGGCGCGATCGACGCCTGGGCGGCAATCCTTGCGGCGCATGGCCGCTTTTCCCTCGATCGGGCGCTCGCGCCGGCGATTCGCTATGCCGAGAGCGGATTTCCGGTTGCGTCGCGCATTGCCTGGGACTGGGTTCGGGAGGTCGAGAAACTCAGCGCCGACCCCGGCGCTGCCCGCCATTTCCTGTTCAGCGGCCGCCCACCGGCGGAAGGCGACGTCGTCAAGCTGCCAGCGCTGGCGAAGACCCTCAAGACGATCGCGTCAGAGGGACCGCGCGCTTTCTACGAAGGGCCGATCGCCGACGACATGGTCGCCACCCTTGCCGCGCGTGACTCCTTCTTGTCGGCCGAAGACTTTGCTCGCCATCGTGGCGACGTCGTCGCGCCGATCGCCACGAATTACCGTGGGCTCGACGTGCTGGAATTGCCCCCCAACACCCAAGGCCTCACCGCGCTGGTACTGCTCAACATCCTGGAGCGCTTCGATCTTGCCGCACTCGATCCGCTCGGCGCCGAGCGCTTCCATGTCGCGCTCGAGGCGGCGCGTCTCGCCTATGCCGTGCGCGACAACCACGTCGCCGACCCCGCTTTCATGCGTGTCGCGGTCCCGGCCTTGCTCGACAAACGTTTCGCGGCCGAGCTCGCCGGTCCTATCGACCGGGCGCGGCGGGTGCAGTTGCCGCGCGTGCCGTCGCCATCCGATAGCGACACCGTCTATCTCGCCGTGGTCGATCGCGATCGGATGGCGGTGTCGCTGATCAATACGCTCTATTCCCATTTCGGCGTCGGCATCTGCACCGAGCAGACCGGGATCATGTTCACCAATCGTGGCGCCTGTTTCGTGGTCGATCCCGAGCATCCCAACGCATTCGGCCCGAGCAAGCGGCCGATGCACACCATCATCCCGGCGCTTGCCTTCCATGGCGGGCATTGCGAGTTGGCATTCGGCGTGATGGGTTCGCATTACCAGCCCATGGGGCACGCGCAGATCGTCACCAACATCGTCGACTATGCCATGGACGTACAGGCGGCGATCGATGTGCCGCGCGCGTTCTTTGTGGGAGGAACGAGTGTCGTCGAGCGCGGGCTGCCGGCCGCGAGCATCGAAGGGCTCTTGGCGCGCGGGCACGAGGTGGCGCTCGCGTCCGCCCCATGGGGCGGCGCGCAGGCGATCCACATCGACCGGCAACGCGGCGTGCTGATCGGTGGCTCCGATCCGCGCAAGGACGGCTGCGCGCTCGGGTACTAGATCCGCTCTCCAAGAGACGATGCGGACGCAAGCCGGTCAGAGGCTACGTCTTGTCCTTGTCGCTCAAACGGTCGAGGCGCTTCTGCATCTCTTCCATCTGGCGCTTGAGGTCGTTGATTTCCTCGCTGCTGCGGCCGCCCGTCTGCGTATTGCCCTTGTCGGCTTCGGCGGAGGACTGTCCCTCGCGCCGCGCGAACGGCGTGAACATGGCAAAGGCACGCTCGAACATCTCCATGTTCCGCCGCACCTGGTCCTCGAGCGCGCCGAACGGGCTGCCCCCGAAGGCCTGCGCCATCTGCTGGCGAAATTTCTCTTGCTCGCGCGTAAGCGAATCGATGGAGACTTCGAGATAGCGGGGGACCAGCATCTGCATGCTGTCGCCATAGAAGCGGATGAGCTGACGAAGAAAGGCAATCGGCAGCAGGCTCTGCCCCTCCTTGTTCTCCTGCTCGAAAATGATCTGTGCCAAGACCTGCCGCGTGATGTCCTCGCCGGTCTTGGCGTCGTGGACGATGAAGTCCTCGCCCGCCTTCACCATGGCCGCCAGGTCTTCGAGCGTGACGTAGGTGCTCGTGCCGGTGTTGTAGAGCCGCCGGTTGGCGTATTTCTTGATCGTGACCGGTTCCGCAGCCATTGGTGAGCTCGATTGGCGCCTCTGCGCGGGGCAGCATAGCCTGTTTTTTTTGAGCCCGGCCACCGTTTTATCTGCTGCGGCGTGGCGGCGAGGGCGCGCCGGCGGCTTCACCTCGGGCCGAATTGATGCAGAACAGCCCGGCAATCCTTCCAATTGACACGCCAGTACCCACATTCCAAGGATGCAGCCATGGGCGGCGGGATCACCGGCGCCTCTTGCGGGCTTGCCCGGAAGCGACAGCGAGCCGATAGGCGAGTCTCCGCCGTTCAGCCGGATAGCGAAGGAGTTATGACATGAAAGACGATATCGTCATCGTCGCTGCGGCCCGCACGCCGGTCGGCGCTTTCAACGGGGCATTTGCGACGCTCCCGGCGCACGAGTTGGGGAAGGTCGCGATCCAGGAGACGCTCAAGCGCGCGGGCGTCGAAGGCGCGCAGGTCTCCGAGGTCATCCTGGGTCAAATTCTCACCGCCGGCCAAGGCCAGAACCCGGCCCGTCAGGCCTCCATCGCCGCCGGCATCCCGGTCGAGAGCCCCGCCTGGGGCGTCAACCAGCTCTGCGGTTCCGGGCTGCGCGCGGTCGCCCTCGGTTACCAGGCCATTCTCAACGGCGATTCCGAAATCGTGGTGGCTGGCGGTCAGGAATCCATGAGCCAGGCGCCACACTGCGCCCACCTGCGCGGCGGCGTGAAAATGGGCAATTTCGAGATGGTCGACAGCATGATCAAGGACGGCCTGTGGGATGCGTTCAACGGCTACCACATGGGCAACACCGCCGAGAACGTCGCGCGCCAGTGGCAGA
>CBFGVM010000011.1:0-24503 GCA_965652015.1 uncultured Alphaproteobacteria bacterium | reverse complement strand
GAGCGCCTCGAGGCCTCCGGCATCAAAGGCGAACGCTGCTCGAGTGCGCTCGCTGGCGAGCGCCACGTCGCTGACCTGGTCGTGCTCAACGATCCCGCCGGCAACCGGCTCGAAATCTTCCACGGCGCAGAGATCGCCGCCGATCCGTTCCAGCCCGGCCGCAACGTCTCCGGTTTCCGCACCGGTCCGCTCGGCATGGGCCATGTGGTGATGCATTTCGAGCGCATCGCGGAGGTGATGGCCTTCTATCGGGACGTCCTCGAGTTCAAGCTCAGTGATTATTGGCTGCGTCCGTTCCCGGGCTATTTCTTCCACGTCAATCCGCGCCACCACAGCATCGCCTTCGTCGAGAGCGGCATCAACATGGTCCATCACATGATGGTGGAGCTCTATAGCTTCGACGACGTGGGCCAAGGCTACGATCTCGCGCTCGGTGATCCCGAGCGCATCGGCGTCACGCTCGGTCGCCATTCCGGCGACTATGTCACCTCGTTCTACACCCGGAACCCGTCGGGCTTTCTGGTCGAATATGGCTGGGGCGGCCAGCTGATCGACGACGACACCTGGAAGCCATTCGAGCGCAAATTCGGACCGAGCCTCTGGGGTCACGAGCGCCGTTGGATGTCGGAGGAAAAGAAAGAAGAGTCGCGGCTGCTGTGCATCGAGGCCGCCGAGAACGGTCAACGCCAGCCGGTTCAGGTGATCGCCGGCAATTACAATCTCATGCCCGGCGTCTGCCCCTGGTGGGACAGCATGAAACAAGGCCGCAAGGCGGGCTGAACCGGATCAAGTCCGGCGCCCCTTGTTGTTGAAATTGAAAGCCCTAATCCTCGTCTGCGGATTTGCGCAGCGCAGCGGCGGAATGCGCGAGATCCTCGACATTGATGCGTGCGAGCGCTGCCGAGAAGGCATGCTCCGCCTCTCCCAGCGCGGGCATCACCACCTTGCTTAGCAAGGCGGAGTTGGCGAGCGGCGCTCCGTTGATTTCCTCGGCCGCGCCGGATGCGCGCAAAATATCGTCGGCGGTGATGCGGCGTTGCTCGCGGGCTAGCTCGTAGCCGCCGCGCGGTCCTCGAGTGCCTTTGAGAATGCCGTGCCGCACCAGCGCCTGCAGCACCGGCTCAAGATGCCGCGGCGGCAGGCGATGGCGCGTTGCCAGTGCTTTAGCCGCGACCGGCCGCCCGCGCGCGTTGAGCGCGATATCGATGACGGCGGCGATGGCCAAGGCGCCCTTGCGCGGCAGCAGCGGCATGATGTTCCCGACGAGAAACGGGTGCCAAAACTAGTCGCTCCGCCCTTCCCGTCCGGTGCCCGTAGACCCAAAACCCCCAACTCCGCGCCTTGTTTCATCGAGGCTTGAGACTTCGCAGATGGTGGCTTGCACGGTAGCCGACAGAACCAGCTGGGCGATCCTGGCCCCGCGCGCGACCAGGAACGCCTCCTCGCCGAAATTCGCAAGAATTACATGCACTTCCCCGCGGTAATCGGCGTCGAGCGTGCCGGGCGAATTGAGCACCGTGACCCCGTGCCGCAGCGCCAGCCCGGAGCGGGGCCTGATCTGTCCTTCGACCCCCTCGGGAAGCGCGAATGCGAGGCCGGTCGGGATCGCGGCGCGCCCGCCCGGCGCGATGATCAGCGGCGCGTCGGCGGGTACTGCGGCCATCAGGTCGAGGCCGGCCGCATGCGTACTCTGATAGGCCGGCAACGGCAGGTCGGCGGCGTGTGGCAGCCGCATGATCCGCACCTGGACTTTGCTCACCGCTTGGCTCCGGCGAGGGTTTCGGCAATGCGCGCGATGAGAGCGCGCGCGACGTCCTCTTTCGATTGCGGCGGCCAGGATTCAACCCCTTGCGCCGTCACGAGATGCACGGTGTTGCGGTCGCCGCCCATGACGCCGCTCTCGGCCGAGACATCGTTGGCCAGGATCCAATCGCAGCCCTTGCGAGCGAGCTTGGCCTTGGCATGCTCGATGATGTGGTCGGTCTCGGCCGCAAAGCCGATGACGAGACGGGGCCGCCTGGTTGGGTCGTGGGCCACTGTCGCGAGGATGTCGGGATTTTCCGTGAGTGCGAGCTTCGGCGCACCGCTCGCACCTTTCTTGATCTTGTTGGCATTGGGCTTGGCCGGGCGCCAGTCGGCCACCGCTGCTGCAAACACCGCAACATCAGCGGGCAGCGCCGTGGTGACCGCGGCCAGCATGTCCTGCGCGCTCGCGACCTTGACGATTTTTACCCCAGGCGGATCGGGCAACTGCACCGGCCCGGAGACGAGGGTCACGTCGGCGCCGGCCGCGGCGGCGGCGGCGGCGATGGCATGGCCCTGCTTGCCCGACGAGCGATTGGCGATATAGCGCACCGGATCGATCGGCTCATGGGTCGGACCGGAGGTAACGATCACACGCTTGCCCGCGAGCGCTCCCTCGCCGGCTTGCGCGATGAGCGACAGCGCCGCCGCCACGATCTCGGGTGGCTCGGCCATGCGCCCGACGCCGGCCTCGCCGGCCTCTGCCATCTCGCCGGCGTTGGGCCCGACGACCGCGATGCCGTCGTCGATGAGTTGCGCCAGATTGCGCCGCGTCGCCTTGTGCTCCCACATGCGCGGGTTCATGGCCGGTGCCAGCAGCACGGTGCGTTCGGTGGCGAGCAGCACGGCGCTCGCGAGATCGTTCGCATGGCCCCCCGCCAGCTTGGCCATGAGGTCGGCGGTTGCAGGCGCAACCACGACGAGATCGGCTTCGCGCGCCAGCCTGATGTGGCCGATGTCGAACTCGCTGTGCGGATCGAATAAGTCGCTGAACACCCGCTCGCCCGACAGCGCGCCCGCCGACAGCGGCGTAATGAATTCCTGCGCTGCTTCGGTGAGGATGCAACGCACGGCGAGCCCGCGCTCCTTCAATCGGCGGATGAGATCGAGTGCCTTATACGCGGCGATGCCGCCGCCGATGATGAGTAGAATGCGTCTCGTGCGGACGGCGCTCGCGCTGGGTACCGCGCGCGCCGGCACGTGCGGCGTTGCCCGGTCGCGCGTGCGGGCTTCGATCTTGGAACTCCCCGGATCGGCCTCGTCGATGGCAGCTGCATCGCGCAAAATGGTGCGCGCCTCGTCCTCCATCGAACGACCATTGCGCGCCGCGCGCAGGCGCAGGCGGCGCTTCAGCTGGTCGTCGAGTTGGCGAACGGTGATGCTGGCCATAGGCAGGCGCTCGATTTTGCCCCAGTCTAGGATATGATTGCAATGCAATCAATGCAATCACCAGCCTATAGCAGGCCGAGCCGCTCGACAGCGCCGCCATTTCCCAGGTGGCGCAGGCGCGCACGCCGACGCACATCAACGAAGCAGTAGATAGATCAGCCACACCAGCAGCAGCGCGATCGCCCACAATCCGGCTGCGGTCCAACGGTTGCGCCGCGCCTGCGCGCGGCCGATATCGGCGACCGTCTGCGGCGCCAGCACCAAGCCGTCGCGGGTGATGGCGTCGATCTGTTCCGCGAGCACGGCGCCGCGCGACAGCAGTTGCGGCACGTCGCCGAGTGCGCGGCCGACCTCGATTGCGCCTTCGGCGGCGTCTTCGATCCTGCCGACGGGGCCGAGATTGCGCTCGATCCATTCGCGCACCACCGGCTCGGCCACCGCCCACATGTCGAGCTTGGGATCGAGCGAGCGCGCGACCCCTTCGACGACGACCATGGTCTTCTGCAGCAGCAGAAGCTCCGGCCGGGTGCGCATGTCGAACAGGCCGGTCACCTCGAATAGCAGCGCGAACAGCTTTGCCATCGAGATCTCTTCCGCGGTGCGGCTATGGATCGGCTCGCCGATGGCACGGATCGCCTGCGCAAAGCTCTCCACCGAGTGGTGGCGCGGCACGTAGCCGGCCTCGAAATGGACCTCGGCGGTGCGGTGATAATTGCGGGTGATGAAACCGAGCAGAATCTCGGCGAGGAAGCGCCGCTCCTTCGGCCCAAGCCGCCCCATGATGCCGAAATCGACCGCCACCAGTTCGCCGGCGTCGTCGACGAATAGATTGCCCGGATGCATATCGGCGTGGAAAAAGCCGTCACGCAGCGCGTGGCGCAAAAAGGTTTGAATCACCGCGCGGGCCAAATCCTTAAGATCGAATCCCTTGGCCTCAAGGCGGATGCGGTCCGAGAGCGGCGTCGCCTCGATCCATTCGAGCGTGAGCACGTCGCGCGCGGTACGGTCCCAGTCGACCGCAGGCACGCGGAAATCGGGATCATTCCTGGTGTTCTCCGCCATCTCCGAGAGCGCGGCTGCCTCGAAGCGCAGATCCATCTCGATCGCAACCGACCGGCGCAGGGTCTCAACCACCTCCACGAGCCGCAGCCGTCGCGCTTCCGCGGACATCTTCTCGGCATTGCGCGCCGCAAATGTGAAGGCGTCGAGATCGGACTTGAAGCGCCGCTCGATTCCCGGGCGTAGCACTTTCACCGCTACGGCGCAGTGACCGCGTGCAGTCGCGACCGTGGCGCGATGCACCTGCGCGATGGAAGCGGCCGCTACCGGAGAGCCGAACGACACGAACAGGGTGGAAAGCGGCTTGGCCAACGCGATTTCGACCGCGTGCTCGGCCTCGGCCTGGGCGAACGGGGCCATCTTGTCCTGCAGCGTCTCGAGGTCGCGTGCCAATGCCACGCCGACCACGTCCGGCCGCGTCGCCAGGAATTGGCCGAGCTTGACGTAGGTGGGGCCGAGCCGGGTGAGCGCCGCTGCGATGCGATTCGTCGCTACGCGGCTCGCCGGCCGCTCGATCAGCCGCGCTAGGCGCACGGCTGCGCGGGCGGGCGGCGGCAGCACCGTCGTGTCGATGCCAGCGAACACACCCTCGCGCGCGAAGACAAAACCGGCATGGCCGAGACGGACGAGGTGGGCCGGACTTGCAATCACAATCGCCAGCCCGAATGCAGCGCAACGATCCCTCCGCTCATGCGCTGGAACGACACGCGGGCAAAACCGGCCGCCCGCATCATGTCGGCGAAGGCGTCCGGGCGCGGGAAACGACGAATCGATTCGACGAGATAGCGATACGGCGCGGCTTCGCCGACGACGGCGCGGCCGAGCGCTGGAATCACGTTGAAGGAATAGAACTCGTAAAGCGCATCGAGGCCTGGCAGATTGACGCTCGAGAATTCAAGGCACAGGAAGCGGCCGCCGATCCGCAGCACGCGGTAGGCTTCGGCGAGTGCGGCTTCGATCCGCGGTACATTGCGAATGCCGAAGGCGATGGTGACGGCATCGTAGCTGCGGTCGGCGAACGGCAGCGCCTCGGCATTGCCCTCGACGAAGGCGATGGCGTCATCGAGGCCGCGCTCGGCGGCGCGCGCGCGCCCGACCGCGAGCATATCGGCATTGATGTCGGCGACGGTCGCACGCGTGCTGCTGCTTCCCACTTCGATGATCCGAAACGCAATATCGCCGGTGCCGCCGGCGAGATCGAGCAGCGCAAATGGCGGCGCGTTTGTCGCGGTCTCCTGAGCTGACCGCCGTCGCGGCGGATTGACCGCCGTGACGAGCGCGTCCTTCCACGCGCGGTGCAGCCCGCCCGACATCAGATCATTCATCAGGTCATAACGCCGTGCCACGCTGTGAAAAATATCGTCGACGAGCTCCTGCTTGCGCTCGAGTGGCACCTCGCGAAAGCCGAAATGGGTATGGTCGCGCGGGAGCGGCATGGCGGTCCTTTGCCGGCGGGACCATAGCGCGGCGGCATCCGGGACGCTATGTGTCGGTCGGGAGCTGGTTAACCATGCCCGAACTGCCCGAAGTGGAAACTGTACGCCGTGGGCTTCAGCCAGTGATGGAGGGTGCGCGCTTCACCAAAGTCATCGCCCATCGCGGTGACCTGCGCTGGCCGCTAGCCAAGGATTTCGTCGCCCGGCTCGAAGGCAAAACGGTCAAGGGGATCGGCCGGCGCGCCAAATATCTGCTTGCCGATCTCTCTTCCGGCGAGGTGTTGGTGATGCATCTCGGAATGTCGGGCTCATTTCGCGTGGCGAGGGGGCGCGGCAAAGCGACGCCGGGCCGCTATTACCACGACCGCGCGCAGAATGCCGCTCACGATCACGTCGTGTTCCACATGTCGTCGGGTGCGCGCATTTCCTTTAACGACCCGCGCCGCTTCGGCATGATGAAGCTCGTTCCGCGCGGCGAACTCGACCGCGAGCCGCTGTTGCGCGCGCTCGGCCCCGAGCCGCTGGGCAACGAATTCGACGCGGCGATGCTTGCGCGAGCGTGCAAAGGCAAGAAGACCTCGCTCAAGGCGGCATTGTCGGACCAGCGGGTCGTGGCCGGGCTCGGGAATATCTATGTCTGCGAGGCGCTCCACCGGGCGCGGCTATCGCCCAGGCGGCGTGCCTCGACGATCGCGACCAAGACCGGGACGCCTAATCAGCGCACGCAACGGCTGGTGGATGCCATCAAGGCGGTGCTCGCGGAGGCGATCACGGCCGGCGGCTCGTCGCTGCGTGATCACCGCCGCACCGATGGCGAGCTCGGGGACTTCCAGCACAATTTCCGCGTCTATGATCGCGCCGGGAAACCGTGCCCGACGCCGGGCTGTAATGGCACGATCAGGCGGATGGTGCAGGGCGGCAGATCGACGTTCTTCTGCCCGGTCTGCCAGCGCTAGTCCTGAGAAGGCCCGGCAGGCCGAACCGGATGATGGGGCACGCGGCCCAGTCGGCGACGGCATGGGCTTTCCGCGCCCGAACCGCCATGACAGCATGGCCTATTGAACGCAAGCCAAGGACAGCCATGAGCAGCGAAAACATCATCGTCGAACGACGCGGCCGCGTCGGCATCGTTCGTCTCAACCGGCCGCAGGCCTTGAACGCGCTCAACGTCGCGCTGATGGAGGAACTCCTCGGTGCGGTCGAGGCCTTCGACGCTGATGCCGGTGTCGGCTGCATCCTCATCACCGGCTCTGACAAGGCGTTTGCCGCCGGGGCCGACATCAAGGAGATGGCGGACAAGACCTACATCGACATTTTCCGCTCCGACTATACCGCCGATTACGAGCGGCTCACGCGCGTGCGCAAACCGGTCATTGCCGCGGTGGCCGGCTTCGCGCTGGGCGGCGGCTGCGAGCTCGCCATGATGTGCGATTTCATCATCGCCGCCGACAATGCCAAGTTCGGCCAGCCCGAAATCAAGCTCGGCATCATTCCCGGCATCGGCGGAACGCAGCGGCTTACCCGTGCCGTCGGCAAGGCGAAGGCCATGGACCTGATCTTGACCGGACGCATGATGGACGCGGCCGAGGCCGAGCGCTCGGGTCTGGTCGCACGGGTGGTCCCCGCGGCGAGCCTGATGGAGGAGGCGATGAAGGTCGCAGAGACGATTTCCGCCCTCTCGCAGCCGTCGCTGCTCGCGGCGAAGGAGGCGGTCAACCGCAGCTTCGAGACCTCGCTTGCCGAGGGCGTGCGGTTCGAGCGGCGCGTGTTCCACGCGTTGTTCGCGACCAAGGATCGCAAGGAGGGCATGACCGCCTTCATCGAGAAACGCCCGCCGCGGTTCACGAATGAATGACGCGGGCCACGCATTCGCGGTGCGAACGCAAGGCGTGTCGTGCGATCAAATCGCGCAAACTTGATCGCAACCCAGCCCGCGCCGATCGCATAAGCTTGGCCGGCATGGCCAAGTTGTCGCTTCCGCCGCTGATGGCCGCGAACCGTCGAGGAACCAGCGATGCTCAGTCCGCAAGAGCTTGAGCGCTATGCCCGCCACATCGTGCTGCACGAGATCGGCGGACCGGGCCAGGCTGCGCTCAAACGCGCGCGTGTGCTGGTCATCGGCGCCGGCGGGTTAGGGGCGCCGGCGCTGCTTTATCTGGCCGCGGCGGGAGTCGGTGCGCTCGGCGTTATCGATGATGACGCGGTCGCCCTATCGAACCTCCAGCGCCAGGTGATCCACGGCACGCCAGAGATCGGCGAGGCCAAGGTGGAGAGCGCGGCGGCCGCGATCCGCCGCCTCAATCCGCACGTGAAAGTCGAGACCCATGCGGCACGACTGGTCGCGGCCAACGCGCTCGCGCTCATCGACGGCTACGACATCGTTGCCGACGGCTCCGATAATTTCGCCACGCGCTACCTGCTATCGGATGCCTGCTTTTTTGCGAGAAAGCCGCTCGTCACCGCCGCCGTCGGCGTTTTCGACGGCACGCTCACCACGATTCGCGCCCACGAACGGAAAGCGGACGGAACGCCCAATCCGACCTACCGCTGCCTTTTCCCGGAGCCGCCGCCGCCGGGTACGGTGCCTGCGTGCGCGGAGGCCGGTATCCTAGGTGCGCTCACCGGCGTGCTCGGTTCGCTGATGGCGCTCGAAGTGATCCGCGAGATCGTGGGCTTCGGCGAGGGCCTCGTCGGGCGCCTCCTCATGTTCGATGCGCGCGCCATGCGCTTCGAGACGCTCCACTACGAGTGGGATCCCTCCAACCCGCTCTCAGGCAAGCATCCCACGATCAAAGATTTGTCGCTCCACGCGGGAGCGTTCCAGGAAATCGGAAGTTAGGCGTCAGGACTCGGATCAGCTATGTCCTGACATCTGTCTCCCGATGCCTGATCTGTCACTTCGTCCAGGTCGCTACCACGGTGGTTCCCTTCACCACCGACCATTTGTTGTCGCCGGCGGTGAGGATGCGAAAGCAATTGGGCTGGGAGCCTTTCCAGGTGGTGCAGAAGCCCTCCTTCGTCAATTTCCAAGTGCCTTCGCTCTTTGAGCCACCACCGCCGATCGGCTCGCGGTTCATCTTGCCGTCGGCGCTGAATATCATCTTGTATTTGATGTTCGTCGCCGACGCGGTGAAGGGCTGACCATTAAAGAACGTCGTTTGGATTTCGTTCGGCGTCAGGGCTGCGGCAAAGGCAGGCGCGGTCAACGCCAGGACGGCGACGGCGGCCACGAACGAAGCGCGCATCGGCGGCTCTCCCTAGGGATTGTGTTTGCGTCACGATACCGCAAATCGCACCCTCGCGCAGCACGGACCAGCGCGACTGGAGATGCGTCTTCCTCACAGCATCGAGGGCAGCACGCGATCGGGGGGCCGGTGTCCGTCCAAGAAAGTCTTGATATTGACGATCACCTTCTCGCCCATGTCGACACGGCCTTCGAGTGTGGCCGAACCCATGTGCGGCAGCAGTACGACTTTGCCTGTGCGTGCGAGCTTGACCAGCTTCGGATTGACGGCCGGCTCGTGCTCGAAAACGTCGAGGCCCGCGCCCGCGATCTCGCCGGAGGCGATCAGGCGCACCAGCGCGTTCTCATCGATTACCTCGCCGCGCGCGGTGTTGACGATGTAAGCCTGCGGGCGGATGAGTTTGAGCCGCCGCGCCGACAGCAAATGAAAGGTTGCGGGCGTATGCGGACAGTTGACCGAGATGATGTCCATGCGGGCGAGCATCTGATCGAGGCTCTCCCAATAGGTCGCGGTCAACTCCTCCTCGATCTTCGGCGGCACGCGGCGGCGGTTGTGGTAGTGGATCTGCAGCCCGAACGCGCGGGCGCGGCGCGCCACCGCTTGCCCGATTCGTCCCATGCCGATGATGCCGAGACGCTTGCCCCAGATGCGGTGGCCGAGCATCCAGGTCGGCGACCAGCCAGACCAGGGTTTGTCCTCGCTCAACACGGTGGCGCCCTCGGCAAGACGGCGCGGCACGG
Organism: uncultured Alphaproteobacteria bacterium; assembly: GCA_965652015.1. Taxonomy (GTDB): domain Bacteria; phylum Pseudomonadota; class Alphaproteobacteria; order Rhizobiales; family Xanthobacteraceae; genus VAZQ01. Next base: position 14,831 of record CBFGVM010000011.1, on the reverse strand, counting down.
CGAGAATGAGCGCCATGGTCATGTCGGCAGTGTCCTCGGTGAGGACGCCCGGCGTGTTGGTTACGGTGATGCCGCGGCTGAGTGCGGTGGCGACATCGATGTGGTCGACCCCGTTCCCGTAATTGGCGATCAGCTTGAGTTTATCGCCGGCCCGGCTCAGCACCGATGCATCGATGCGGTCGGTTACGGTGGGCACCAGCACATCGGCGCTCTTGACGGTATCGGCGAGCTGCGCCGGTGTCATGGGCTTGTCGTCGAGGTTGAGCTGCGCGTCGAAGAGTTCGCGCATGCGCGTCTCGATGCTGTCCGGAAGCTTGCGCGTGACGACCACGAGCGGTTTTTTGCGCTGTGCCATCGTTCCCGACCTTCGCCACTTCGCCGCCCCGGGACGGCATTCCCTCCGTTCAGGTCTCTTTAACCGCCGTGCTCGACACTGGCGTCCCTTTGACGTGGGCTTCTCTCTGTAACAGATGGACGTGTGAAGACAAAGGCCCGCAGGGATCGCTCTCGCGATCCGCCGGCATGTTGATCTGACGTCGTGGATCGATGAATTCAATGCGCAATATCGCCCGGCATGCATGGGCAGCGGCTGTCGCGCTGACGGTGGCAGTGCATGCCGCGCCGGCTGGTGCCGCAGGGGAACTTGCTACCGGTCCCAAGAGCGGCTTGCCGATGCCGCGCTTCGTGAGTCTCAAGCCGGATCGCGTCAACGTGCGGGGTGGCCCCACGCGGGATCACGAGGTGACGTTCGTCTATACGCGAGCCGGTTTGCCGGTGGAAATCACCGCCGAGTCGGACAACTGGCGGCGCATCCGCGATTGGGAGGGCTCGGAGGGCTGGGTCTACCACTCGCTGCTGTCGGGGCGACGCACGGCAGTGGTTACGCCCAAGGACAAGAAAGAACTCGTGCCGCTCTACGACAAGGGCGACAGCAATGCCAGCGTGATCGCCAGATTGCAGCCCGGAGTGCTGGCCGCGATCAAGCGCTGCACCGGCAGCTGGTGCCGCATTGCCGGACCGGGTTTCGACGGCTGGGCCCTGCAGGAGCAGCTTTGGGGCGTCTATCCGAACGAGAAAGTGGACTAGTCGAAAATGCAAATAGGCGCGAAGCACGTCCCCGCGAAATCAAAGCGAGGACGCGCTCAGCGCGCTTTGCGGCGCAGTCTGACGACCACGTCGATGCGCGTGACCTCGTAGCCTTCAGGCGGGATGGGCGTCCTTCCCACGACTACATCGGCGTCGGGGATGTCGAGCAGATCGTTCTCGCCCTCGACGAAGAAATGGTGGTGCTGCGACACATTGGTATCGAAATAGGTCTTGGAGCCGTCAACGGCGACCTGGCGCAACAATCCGACATCGGTAAACTGGTGCAGCGTGTTATAGACGGTGGCCAACGATACCGGCACCTTGGCCTTGGTTGCCTCCTCGTAAAGCATTTCGGCAGTGACGTGGCGGTCCCCCTTGCCGAAAAGAATCCACCCGAGCGCCATGCGCTGGCGGGTCGGACGCAAGCCCACGTCGCGGAGCATGGACTTCACATCGTGCCACGGGCATCCCGTGAGCGTGGAACGCAGGGGCCTGTCGGCCGCATGTTCGGCACCCTCCAGCGCTTTGGTAAAGACAACGGTGCGCGACGGGGTCATGGGCACGGGGTAAACCTTTATGCTACTGCAACGATTGTTGCATTTGTAACATATGGGGCCGAACATGCAACTCCTTCGCAACAAAACTGGGGCGATTCTAATGTGCGGGAGCTTAGCTAAGGGCTGCGGGAACTTGGCTGAGGGCTGGCTGGCTTTGCCCCCCGGGCGCCGCCTATGTTAGGAGTTCCACGCTTTGGGTGTTGATCAGGCGACCCCGGACAGGACGCGGATGGCGGAGCGGCGCAGCAGCTTCGGATACGAGGACCTATTGGCGTGCGCGCGCGGCGAGTTGTTCGGCGCGGGGAATGCACAGTTGCCCTTGCCCCCTATGCTGATGTTCGACCGCATCTCCGAGATCGCGGAAGCCGGCGGCGAGTATGGCAAAGGACTGGTTCGCGCTGTGCTCGATCTCAAGCCGGACCTCTGGTTCTTCCCCTGCCATTTCAAAGGCGATCCGGTGATGCCGGGCTGCTTGGGACTTGACGCGTTGTGGCAGTTGCTGGGTTTCTTCTTGGGCTGGCTCGGAGCGCCCGGCAGAGGACGCGCACTCGGGCTGGGCGAGCTGAAATTTTCGGGTCAGGTCCTGCCCTCCGTCAAGAAGGTGGTCTACGGCATCGACATCAAACGGGTCATGCGCAGCAAGCTTGTGCTTGGCATCGCCGACGGATGGCTTTCGGCAGACGGCTCGATCATTTATCGGGCGATAGACCTGAAAGTCGGCCTGTTCCGCGACGAGGTGATGCAGCCGAGCGGAGGCTGACGGCGGCAGCACGATTGCTGCGCGGGTCGCGATGCGGACGAGGCATTCATGAGACGAGTCGTCGTCACCGGGATGGGTATCGTCTCGTCAATCGGCAACAACACCCAGGAAGTGCTGGCGAGTCTGCGTGAAGCCAAATCGGGAATTTCGCGCGCCGATAAATATGCCGAGCTCGGCTTTCGCTGTCAGGTGCACGGAGCGCCCACTCTCAATGCGGACGAGGCTATCGATCGTCGCGCCATGCGCTTCCTCGGCGGCGGCGCGGCCTGGAACCACGTCGCCATGGAGCAGGCGATCCGCGATGCCGGGCTCGAGGAGAACGAAGTCTCCCATGAGATGACCGGCATTATCATGGGGTCGGGTGGGCCATCGACGCGCGCAATCGTCGAGGCCGCCGACATCGCCCGCAACAAGAGTCCCAAGCGCGTCGGACCCTTCGCCGTTCCCAAGGCGATGTCGTCGACTGCATCGGCGACGCTTGCCACTTGGTTCAAGATCAAAGGCGTCAACTATTCGATCTCGTCGGCGTGCGCGACCTCGAACCATTGCATCGGCAACGCTGCCGAGATGATCCAGATGGGCAAACAAGACGTAATCTTCGCCGGTGGCTGCGAGGAGCTCGACTGGACACTCTCAGTGCTGTTCGATGCCATGGGCGCCATGTCCTCGAGCTTCAACCAGACCCCGGAGAAGGCATCGCGGGCCTACGACGTCGATCGCGACGGGTTCGTCATCGCCGGCGGGGCGGGCGTCCTGGTTTTGGAGGAACTCGAGCACGCCAAGGCGCGCGGCGGGCGTATCTACGGCGAGATCGCCGGCTATGGCGCCACCTCGGACGGCTTCGATATGGTGGCGCCGTCGGGCGAGGGTGCGGTGCGCTGCATGCGGATGGCGCTCAAGGAGGTCAAGGCGCCGGTCGATTACATCAACCCGCACGCGACCTCGACCCCGATCGGTGATACCAAGGAGATTGAGGCCATCCGCGAAGTGTTCGGCGAGCAGTGTCCACCGATCTCAGCGACGAAATCGCTCACCGGTCATTCCTTGGGGGCCGCTGGCGCGCAGGAGGCGATCTATTCTCTGCTGATGATGAACAACGGCTTCATCTGCGAAAGCGCCAATATCGAGAAACTCGATCCAGCGTTCGCGGACGTGCCGATCGTGCGGGAGCGGCGCGACGACGTGAAGCTCGGCTGCATGTTGTCGAACTCGTTCGGGTTTGGCGGCACCAACGCCTCGGTCGTGTTCAAACGCGTCGATGTTTGAGCGACGCATAGCGGTCAATTCGGGCCGGCGGGAGGAGCGGGCACCAGTGCAGAAAGTTCGAGCGCCATGACGCAGTTGATGCAGGGCAAGCGCGGGCTGATCATGGGGGTGGCCAATGACCACTCGATCGCGTGGGGGATTGCCAGGACGCTCGCTGCTCACGGGGCAACTCTCGCCTTCAGCTATCAGGGCGAGGCGCTCGGCCGACGAGTCAAGCCGTTGGCGGAATCGGTGGGTGCCTCGCTCGTGCTACCCTGTGACGTCGAAAACATCGATTCACTCGACGCCACATTCGCCGCCATCGCGGAGAAATGGGGGTCGCTCGATTTCCTCGTTCACGCCATCGCATTTTCGGACAAGAACGAGCTCAAGGGCCGCTATGCCGGCACCACGCGCGAGAATTTCGTGCGTACCATGATCATCTCCTGCTTCTCGTTCACCGAAGCGGCGAAACGCGCGGCGGCGCTGATGCCGGCCGGCGGCGCAATGCTCACGCTGACCTATAATGGCGGGCAGCGGGCGATGCCGAACTACAACGTCATGGGGGTCGCGAAAGCGGCGCTCGAAGCGTCGGTACGCTATCTCGCGGTCGATTTCGGCCCGGCCGCTATTCGCGTCAACGCCATCTCTGCTGGACCGATCCGCACGCTTGCCGGCGCCGGCATCGGCGACGCGCGGCAGATGTTCGCTTTTCAGCAGCGCCACTCGCCGTTGCGTCGGGGCGTGACGCTGGAGGAGATCGGGGGTGCCGCGCTCTATCTGCTTTCGGATCTCTCGACGGGCGTCACCGGCGACGTCCATTTCGTGGATTCCGGGTACAACGTCATCGCCATGCCGCATCCCGCCTCGCTCAAGGACGAGACCGCGGCGAACGAGCGCGCTATCGCCAAGGACGCGGCGCAGTAGGGTTTAGGTCCGCCCGTTTCCAGCACATCCAGCTTGATCGCAATCGAATGAAAGGGCGGCCTTTCGGCCGCCCATCCTATTCAGCGCGCGAGCTTACTCCGCCCCAGCCGCCTCGCGCTCCTGATCGCTGCGCTGCTGTTCGGACTCGGCCTTTTGCTTCGCCTCCAGGTCCTCGCCGGTCGCCTGGTCGACGACTTTCATCGAGAGGCGCACCTTGCCACGTTCGTCAAACCCGAGGAGTTTTACCTTGACCTTGTCGCCTTCCTTGACGACGTCGGTCACCTTCTGCACCCGGCGCGGAGCGAGCTGGCTGATGTGCACGAGCCCGTCCTTGGCGCCGAAGAAGTTCACGAAAGCGCCGAAGTCCATCACCTTGACAACCGTGCCTTCGTAGATGTGACCGACCTCGGGCTCGGAGGCGATCGACTTGATCCAGTTGATCGCCGCCTTCATGGCGTCGCCGTTTGCGGACGCCACCTTCACCGTCCCGTCGTCGGAAATGTCGATCTTGGCGCCGGTTTTTTCGACGATCTCGCGGATCACTTTGCCGCCGGAGCCGATCACCTCGCGAATCTTATCGACCGGAATGTTGAACACTTCGATGCGCGGCGCGTGCTCGCCGAGCTGAGCCCGATGCTGGGCGATCGCCTTCGCCATTTCGCCCAGGATGTGCATGCGCCCCTCTCGCGCCTGGCTGAGCGAAATCCGCATGATCTCCTCGGTGATGCCGGCGATCTTGATGTCCATCTGCAGCGAGGTCACCCCTCGCTCGGTGCCGGCGACCTTGAAATCCATATCGCCGAGATGGTCCTCGTCGCCGAGGATGTCGGACAGCACCGCATGGCGCTTGTCCTCGAGGATCAGGCCCATGGCGATGCCGCCGGTTGGGCGTTTGACCGGAACGCCCGCATCCATCAACGCCAGCGAAGTGCCGCAGACGGTCGCCATCGAGGAAGAGCCATTCGACTCCGTGATCTCCGACACCACACGCAGTGTGTAAGGGAATTCGTGGTGGGGCGGTAGAATCGGATGAATGGCGCGCCAGGCGAGCTTGCCGTGGCCGATCTCGCGCCGGCGCGGCCCGCCCATACGCCCGGTTTCGCCGACCGAGAATGGAGGGAAGTTGTAATGCAGGAGAAAGGTCTCCTTGTAGGTCCCCTGCAACGCGTCGATCCACTGCTCATCCTCGCCGGTGCCGAGCGTTGCGACCACCAATGCCTGCGTTTCGCCGCGGGTGAAGAGCGCCGATCCATGCGCTCGGGGCAGCACTCCGACCTCGCAGGCGATCGGTCGCACCGATTTGACGTCGCGGCCGTCGATGCGCCGGCCCGTATCGAGGATGTTCCAGCGCACGATCTTGGCTTCGATCTTTTTGAAAACGTTAGCAACCTGCTGCGCGGGATAGGGCGGCTTCTCCACGCCCTCCGGGCAGAAATGCGCCACCACCTTGGCCTTAGCGGCATCGACTGCCTGGTGGCGCTCCGCCTTATTTGCAATGGCATAGGCCGCGCGCAAATCATGCTCGATCAGCGTCAGCATGTCTTTTTCCAGTGCCGAGGTATCCACAACCTGCAGCTCGCGCGGTTCTTTCGCCGCCTTTTCCGCAAGCCTGATGATAGCGTCGATCACCGGCTGGAAATGGCGGTGGCCGAACATCACGGCCCCGAGCATGACCTCTTCGGTCAATTCCTTCGCTTCGGATTCGACCATCAGCACCGCGTCCTGGGTGCCGGCGACGACGAGATCGAGCTGGCTCTCCGTCATTTCGTCGAGCAGCGGGTTGAGCACGTATTCATTGTTGACGAAGCCGACGCGTGCCGCGCCCAGCGGGCCCATGAAGGGTGCGCCCGAGAGCGTCAGCGCTGCCGAGGCCGCTATCATGGCCAACACGTCGGGATCGTTCTCGAGATCGTGCGACAGCGTGGTCACGATCACTTGCGTTTCGTTGCGCCAGCCCTCGGCGAACAGCGGCCGCACCGGCCGATCGATCAAGCGCGAGACAAGGGTCTCTTTCTCGGTGGGACGGCCTTCGCGCTTGAAATAGCCGCCTGGGATTCGGCCAGCGGCGTAGAATTTCTCCTGATAGTCGACGGTGAGCGGCAGAAAATCGACGCCCTCCCGCGGTTCCTTGGCGGCGACCACTGTCGCCAGCACTTTGGACTCGCCGTAGGTAGCGACCACGGCGCCGTCGGCTTGCCTCGCAATCTTGCCGGTCTCTAGGACGAGCTTGCGCCCTCCCCAGTCGAGTTCAACACGATGGATATCGAACATTGCGGTCTTCTTTCATGGTTTTTGCGAAGGAGCGAAAGCCATGAGCAAGACGGCGAGAGGCTGCCGTCCGCGGGTATGCCGCAAACCGAAACAGCGTCCGGCGATCCTGCCATGGCTTTCGAGCCTTCCATCGAATGGATGGGCGATCATTCGGCCCATCTTCCAAACCGGCAACGGTTCGCTGCCGGCGCAACAGCGGATTTGTCCGTATCCGCTTCAAAACGCGCGACCACGCCGCGCATAATGCATCAACGGCGAATACCCAGCCGCTCGATCAACGACTTATAACGCGCTGCGTCGATACGGGCGAGGTAGTCGAGAAGTTGGCGACGCTGGGACACGAGCTTGAGCAATCCACGCCGAGAATGGTTGTCCTTGACGTGTGTTTTGAAATGCTCGGTGAGGTTGTGGATGCGCTCCGAAAGGATCGCCACCTGCACTTCCGGCGACCCCGTATCACCGGCCTTGGTCGCGTAGGTCTTGATGACTTCGGCCTTGCGGCCGGACGTTATCGACATCGGGTTATCGTCCTTGTCTGTGAGAGCCACGGTCGGCGGCCGGGCCGGGATGTCGTCCAGCGCGGTCGCCACAAGTAGGTTGCGCGGGCCAACGCCCGCGCAACCGGGGCAATATCGTAAAACGCGCCCCGACGCCAGCGGAAATTCGGGCGGCTTACCGGCCACCGGAAAACGCCGCAACCCGTCAGGCAAGGGCTGCTAGCCGCTTTTCGCCGTCGTCAGCCGCGCGGCAGATTGAAGATGCGCCGCGGGCGCAATTCGCCTTTCTCTACCTGCGCCAGCGCGATCAGCGCGCCACCAGAGGAAACCGACACCCAGCCTCCCATGACCGGCGCATCGCGCCCGCGCAGCAGCACCGCCTGACCACGTGCCAACCGTCCGGCATCACTGGAGCTCACCTGCACAGCAGGCAAGGCCGCCACCCCGGCTTCGACGGGCAGAAGGGCGGCTCGCTCGATCGCCTCCCCAGAGCCAAGACGTTGCAGGGCGTCGATGCCCACGGCGACGTCCTCGCCGAAAGGGCCTACGGCAGTGCGGCGCAACCCCGCGACGTGACCGAGGCATCCAAGCACGCGGCCCATGTCGCGGGCGAGCGCGCGCACGTAGGTACCCTTGCCGCATTCGGCGAGGAGCGTTGCGTGATCCGGATCAGGCGTCTCGGTCAGTTCGAGATGGTGGATCTCGACCTGACGTGGCGCGATGTCCACCGCCTCGCCGTCGCGTGCGAGATCATAGGCGCGCTCACCGTCGATTTTGACCGCCGAGAAGCGAGGCGGCACTTGCGCGATTTGACCGACGAAGCGCGGCAATAGCGCAGCGACAGCGGCCGCACTCGGGCGTTCGGGGGCGCTTGCGGTGATGCGGCCTTCGGCATCGTCGGTGTCGCGCTCCTCGCCCCAGCGCACAGTGAAACGGTAGATCTTGCGCCCCTCAATGACGAATGGGACGGTCTTGGTCGCTTCTCCGAGCGCGATCGGCAACACGCCGGAGGCGAGCGGGTCGAGGGTGCCAGCATGGCCGGCGCGCTTCGCCTGGAACAGGCGTTTCACCACGCTTACGGCATGGGTCGAGCTCATGCCCACAGGCTTGTCGAGCACGACCCAGCCGTGCACGTCCCGTTTGACGCGCTTGTGCGTCTGCGCCGGCGCCGCCTCAGCGTTGACCCGCGTCAAGTGTCGTCGTCCGCCTTGTTATCGAGGTCGCGCTGCACCGCCGGCGTTCGCAACAACCTTTCGATTCGATCGGCTTCATCGAAACGCTCGTCGAGGCGGAATCGGATCTCGGGCGCAAATTTCAAGTTGATGCGCCGGGCAATCTCGCCACGCAGGAAGCGCTTGTTGCGTTCGAGCGCCGCGAGCACCGCGTCGGCGTCGCGTCCGCCCAGCGGCACGATGTAGATGGTCGCGAGCTGCAGGTCAGCCGTCATCCGGACTTCCGGAACGGTGATCAGATGAGTCTGAATCACCGGATCGTGCACGGCGCCACGGGTGAGCATATCCGCGAGCGCATGGCGCACGAGCTCGCCAACCCGCAACTGGCGCTGCGAGGGCAGGTGGCTCGTGCCGGGGTCGCGCTGATGACGTCGACGCGTCATGGTCGTCCTAAATGCCCTTCATGCCCGGGATTGATCCGTGCATCGATGGCGGTGCGAAGAGATCGCCCGGCGGTGACGGGCTAAATGCGTTTTGCGCGCGAGAGATTTGAACTCACAGCGAGCGTTGCACGGTCTCCACTCGGTAGCATTCGATGACGTCGCCGACTTTCATGTCCTGATAGTTTTCAAAGGCCATGCCGCATTCCTGTCCGGCGACCACCTCGCGCGCATCGTCCTTGAAGCGCTTGAGCTGGGAAAGCTTGCCCTCGTGCACGACGACGCTGTCGCGAATGAGGCGTACATTGGCCCCGCGCTCGACCACTCCGTCGGTGACGCGACAACCCGCCACGTTGCCGATCTTGGAGACCTTGAAAATCTCGAGAATGGTGGCGCTGCCGAGCATGGTCTCGCGCACGGTCGGCGCCAGCAAGCCGGACATCGCCTTTTTGACGTCGTCCACAAGGTCGTAGATGACGTTGTAATAGCGCAGCTCAATTCCAGCGTGTTCGGCCGCCTCGCGTGCTTCCTTGTGGGCGCGCACGTTGAAGCCGATGATCGGCACGCCTGACGCCTCGGCCAGGGTCACGTCGGATTCGGTAATGCCGCCGACGCCGGAATGAATCACGCGCGCGCCGACCTCCTCGGTGGCCAGCTTCTCGATGGCGCCGATGACCGCTTCCAGCGAACCCTGCACATCGGCCTTGACGATCAATGCCAAATCCTTGCGGCCCGCGGATTTGAGCTGGCTCATCATCTGTTCGAGGGAGCCGCGCATGCCGGTTGCGCGCGCGGCGATCTTGTCGCGCCGCTGCCGGGCACGGTAGGCGGTGACTTCGCGGGCGCGCCCCTCTGACTGGACAACCGCCAAGCGATCGCCAGCCTCGGGTGTTCCGTTGAAGCCGAGAACTTCGACGGGCGTGGAAGGAGTCGCGGTCTCGACCGGCATGCCGGTATCCGAAACCAGCGCGCGCACCCGGCCCCACTCGGCGCCGGCGACCACGAGATCGCCGCCCCGCAGCGTGCCACGCTGCACCAGTACGGTGGCGACCGGTCCGCGGCCGCGGTCGAGCTTGGCCTCGATCACGGTTCCTTCGGCTGGCCGGTCTGGATTGGCTCTAAGATCGAGGATTTCCGCCTGCAGACCGATGGTTTCGAGCAGCCGATCGATATTGATTTTCTTGGTCGCCGACACCTCGACATCGAGCACTTGGCCGCCCAGCGATTCGACTTGAACTTCGTGCTGGAGCAGTTCCGTGCGCACCCGTTCCGGTTTGGCGTCCGGCCGGTCGATCTTGTTGATCGCCACGATCATCGGAACTTTCGCCGCCTTGGCGTGGTTGATCGCCTCAGCCGTCTGCGGCATGACGCCATCATCGGCAGCCACTACCAGCACGACGATATCGGTCACTTTGGCGCCGCGCGCCCGCATGGCACTAAAGGCGGCGTGGCCGGGTGTGTCGATGAAGGTGATCTTGTTGCCTGAGGGCGCGGTGACTTGGTAAGCGCCGATATGCTGGGTAATACCGCCTGCTTCGCCTGCCGCCACGTTGGTCGAACGAATGGCGTCGAGCAGCGACGTCTTGCCGTGGTCGACGTGGCCCATGACGGTCACGACCGGCGGGCGCGGCACGAGGAAGGCTGGATCATCGGCGACGTCGAATAAGCCTTCTTCAACGTCGGATTCCGCCACGCGCTTGACCGTATGACCCATTTCCTCGGCCAGAAGTTGGGCGGTGTCGGCGTCGATCACATCGTTGATCTGCGCCATGTGGCCTTGCTTCATCAGCACCTTGATCACATCCACGCTGCGCTCGGCCATGCGGTTAGCCAGCTCCTGGATGGTGATCGTCTCCGGGATGGTGACCTCGCGGACCAACTTTTCTTTCGGTTCGTCGGCCGCGTGTCCCTTCAGCCGTTGCACGCGGCGGCGAAAAGCCGCTACCGAGCGCTCGCGCTCTTCGTCGGCGCTGAGCGCGGTCACCACCGTGAGCCGGCCCCGACTCTTCTGCCCCCCGCCGCGCGGCGCTCTCGGCGCCGGTGTCGGTCGCGCTGCGCCAGGACCGCGGCGTGTGCGCGGGACATCGTCCTCGTCAGGCTCAAGCGCCGGCCGCGCACCCGGCCTTGCAGTTACGACGGCGTCCTCGCCGAAGCGTTTCTTCGCTTCCTGCTCGGCCTTGAGCTTGGTCTCTAGGTCGTGCTTGCGTCGCCGCTCTTCTTCGGTCTTGCGCGCTTCGGCAGCCTCGCGCTCGGTTCGCTCGTTGGCTTCGCGCAGACTGCGGACAAATGCTTCCTCTTCCGCGATCTTGCGCTCTTCCGCTTCGCGCAGCCGGGCGTCGTTGAGCGCGTGGACGCGCGCCTTCTGCTCTTCTTCGGTCAGGCTTCGCAACACCATGCCGCCGGGCTTGGCGGGCGGGGGCGTTGTGGTCTGAGGGGTCGCAGGCGCCGGTGCGGCGGTCTTGACAGTCGTCGCACGCTTGGCAGGAGCAGGTGTGGCCACTTCGGCCTTCGCGCGGGTCGGCGCGCGGCTTTTCACCTTCTCCACCACCACCGCCTTGGTGCGGCCATGGCTGAAGCTCTGGCGCACCACGCCCTGCTCGACGCCCCGCCCTTTCAGGGTCAAGGTCTTGCTCGGGGTGACGCTCAGCTTCTTTTCGCCCGTTTTTTCCGTCGTTTCAGCCATTCCAATCCCAACTCCGAGCTCGCGCCCCGTTCCATTATGTTCCCGCCTCGCACAGCGGCCGCGTTGCCGGCGCGACATCCGCCGACCCGGAACCCGCTCGGAAACGCTCAAGGCGCCCGGCGCGCGCCAGGAACGTCTCGCTTTCAGGACCGGCGAGCAGGGCTGCATGTATCACATTTGCCCGCCCCAATGCCAAATCCAATTGCGGCGAGGTAAATGTGTCGATCACGACGATTTCCGCCGCGTCCGCGCGCCGGCGCAGCGCGACCGCGAGCTTTTTCACGCCATCGGGAGCCGCCTCGACCGCGTGGAGAAGGGCTACCACGTGGGCGCGCGCGAGCGACACTTCGACATTGGCAAAGCCGATCGCGACGTTGCCCGCCTTGTGGCAGATCGCGAGAGCGTCGAGCGCGGCCCGCTCGATCAGAAGCTCCGTCGCCTCCACAAGATCGGGAGCAAGGCGCACGTCGCGCTTGAAGGCGCGCGCAAAGGCCTTGCGCGTGATCGCGGCGCGCAAGGCGTCGCGTGTCGCCGTGATCCAGATACCGCGTCCGGGTAGCCGACGCTTGAGGTCCGGCACCGCAGTGCCGTCCGGCCCTATGACAAAGCGGATCATCTCGTCGACGGGCTTGATCGTTCCCGTGGCGGCGCAAAACCGCTGCGTCCCGCTCTTGCGCGGCCCGAGATCGAGCGTGTCATCGTGCGGTAGACCAAGCATTCGGTGTCCTCAGGCCGGGGTCGCAGTCGGCTCGACGACGCCGTCCTGTTCCTCAGTGGGAGGTGGCGCCAAATCTTCTTCCTTGATCCAGCCGGCCTTAACGCGCGCCTGCATGATCAGTGCTTCGGCCTCATCGCGCGACAGTTCGAAGCCGTCGAGGACACCGGGATGGCGCACCGTCTCGCCGTCCTTTCGTTCGCTCCAGCCAAAGAGGTCGTCGGTGGCGCAGCCCGCCAGATCCTCCACCGTTTTGATGTCGTTCTCGCCCAACTTCACCAGCATGGCGGTGGTGACACCTGCGATGTCCTTGAGCGCGTCCTCGACACCGAGTTGTTTGCGCGTTTCGTCGAGCTCGGCTTCCTCTCGGGCGAGGTACTCGCGGGCGCGCGTTTGCAACTCGCCTGCGGTCTCTTCGTCGAAACCCTCGATTGCCGCGACCTCTTTCTCGTCCACCATGGCGAGCTCCTCAACCGAGTTGAACCCCTCGGAAGCGAGCAGCTGGCCGACCACCTCGTCGACGTTGAGCGCCTCGATGAACAGCTTGGTGCGTTTTTCGAATTCGGCCTGACGGTGCTCCGACTCTTCCTGCTCGGTGACGATGTCGATGTCCCAGCCGGTAAGCTGTGAGGCGAGTCGGACATTCTGTCCGCGCCGGCCGATCGCAAGCGAGAGCTGCTGGTCGGGAACGACCACTTCCATGCGATGGCGATCTTCGTCGAGCACGACTTTGGCCACTTCCGCGGGCGCGAGCGCATTGACCACGAAGTTGGCGGGATCAGGGGTCCACGGAATGATGTCGATCTTTTCCCCCTGTAGCTCGTTGACCACGGCTTGTACGCGAGAGCCCCGCATGCCGACGCAGGCGCCGACCGGATCAACCGACGAATCCCGGGAAATCACTGCTATCTTCGCGCGCGAGCCGGGATCGCGCGCCACCGCCTTTACCTCGACGATTCCGTCGTAGATTTCCGGCACTTCCTGTGCGAACAGCTTGGCCATGAATTGCGGGTGGGTACGCGACAGAAATATCTGTGGCCCACGTGGCTCGCGGCGCACATCGTAGATGAAAGCGCGGATGCGATCGCCGTTGCGGAACGTTTCTCGCGGCAACAACTCGTCGCGGCGCACAATCGCCTCGCCGCGGCCGAGATCGACGATGACGTTGCCGTATTCGACCCGTTTGACGATGCCGTTGACGATATCGAAAATGCGATCCTTGTATTCCTGGTATTGGCGATCGCGCTCGGCTTCTCGAACCTTTTGCACGATCACTTGCTTCGCCGACTGGGCCGCAATGCGGCCATATTCGAGTGGCGGCAAGGCTTCCGCGATATAGTCGCCAACCTGGGCGGCGGGATTGCGCTTTTTTGCATCCTCGAGCGCGATTTGCGTCGAGTCGTTTTCGACTTGATCTACCACCAGCAGCAGGCGTGAGAGCCGCATCTCGCCGGTCTTCGGATTGATCTCGGCGCGCACTTCAGTCTCGCTGCCGTAGCGCGAGCGCGCCGCCTTCTGGATCGCATCCTCCATGGCGGCGATGACGATGCCGCGGTCGATCGCTTTCTCGCGTGCGACCGCGTCAGCGATTTGCAGCAGTTCGAGCCGGTTGGCGCTCACGGCCATCGGTCATTCTCCTTCTTTCTGAACCTCGCCCCGGTGATCGACCGGTGCAGGCTGGACATTGCTGTGTCGAGCTTCGGGCGTCTGACGGTCTGCGGCTCTCCGGTGCCGATTCTGCGCCCGTTGTCGTCGTGCCGCACGTTCCGCCGCTTTGCCGCGCCTGAGCGATTCGGCAATCAAGCTGTCGGTGAGGACAAGTTTGGCTTCCGCCATTTCCTCGATCGGCAGCAAAACCTCGTCTGCTTCGCCGGGTGCGGCATCGTCGCGGCGAAGACGTGCGGAGCCATCCTCCACGCCGAGCAGCACGCCGCGAAACCGCCGCCGGCCATCGATCGCAACCGCCATTTCCACCTTGATGCGATGTCCGGCGAAGCGGGCGAAATCCGAGCGCCGCACCAGGGGGCGATCCATGCCGGGTGAGGATACCTCCAGTCGATAGGGCCGATCGATCGGATCGGCCACGTCGAGCACCGGCGAGAGCGCGCGCGAGACCGCTTCGCAGTCTTCGACCGTCATCGTGCCATCCGAGCGCTCGGCCATAACCTGCACCGTGCAGCCATCCAGGCCGGAAATTTTCACCCGTATGAGACGATACCCAATACCTGCCAGGACGGGCTCGCTGATGGCGGCCACGCGTGCGGCGATACCCTGTTCCGCAATCAGACGCGGCTCCCCATTTGCGTCAATGGTGTCGATCGCTGGCGTCATTCATCTCCCCCGGCAACCTTGTTTTAACTGCCGTCTCGGTTCGACCGGGCACATGGACCCAATTCGGTAACAAAAAAGAGCGGGTCCCGGGGGAACCCACTCTCAAAAACCGACCGGACCACACCGGCCGTTATGAGACATCCAATC
>CBFGVM010000010.1:0-24927 GCA_965652015.1 uncultured Alphaproteobacteria bacterium | reverse complement strand
CTAAGCTTCGATTAACTAACCCTTCCTTCAGATTCCTTCCTTAGCCTGCCGGCTGCGCACCACGTCAATTCTTCCCGTCTCACCCGCTTTCGGACCTGAGAATGTCGGCGCACGCCATGCACATTCCAGAACTGGACGAGCTGATCATGCACGGCTCACGCGAGCGGCAGGCCGCGACGCTTGAGCGCGTGACTGCATTTTTCCTCGATGGGGAGAGCCGCTTCAATGAGGGTCATGTCCAACTGTTCGACGTAGTGTTCACCCGCTTGATCGAGCACATCGAGAATACGGCGCGCAGCGCCTTGTCCCGTCGGCTTGCGCCTCTCGGCAATGCGCCGGCCGCGGCGGTGCGCCGTCTCGCGCACGATGATTCGATTGCAGTTGCTGGTCCGCTGCTGAAGCAGGCGCGGCGTCTATCCGAAGCCGACCTCATCGACATCGTCCAGAACAAAAGCCAGGAACATCTGCTCGCCATCTCCACTCGGACACACCTCGCCGAGCCGGTGACCGACGTGCTCGTGCGGCAGGGAGACCAGGAGGTGTTGCGCAGCTTGGCCCAGAATTGCGGCGCACGGTTATCGGGCGACGGCCTTTGTGTGCTGGTCAAGCGCGCGAAAACAGATCCTGTGCTGGCCGAAAAGATCGTACTGCGGCCCGACGTTCCGCCGCGGTTGCTGCATGAGCTCCTGCTCACGGCCACCGATGCCGTGCAGCGGCGATTTATGCCACGGGCGCCCGCCGACAGGCGGGCCGAAGTCGAACAGGTGTCGGCCAGGATCTCGAGCAAAACCGAGGGACCTATCGGGGCCCGTGAGTGCGCGCAGCGCAGGATTGAGGCACTCCATCGGGAGGGCAAGCTCGACGAGGCGCGTCTCGTCGCGTTCGCAAAGAACGGGGACTACGAGCAAGTGATCGCTGCATTGGCATCGCTTTGCGCGGTACCTATCGAAGTGGTGGATCGGCTCATGGGCACGGAGCAGCCCGACCCGGTGCTCATCCTTTGTAAGTCGGCGGGTTGGGCTTGGGCGACCACCGCCGCCATCCTCAAGGTACGGCCATGCGGCGCGCGAGCATCAAGCGAACATTTCGACACCGCTCGTGCCGATTTCGATCGCCTGTCGGCGACTACCGCCCGACGCGTGGTGCGGTTTTGGCAGGTGCGATCAGATGACCGACCGCGGACGACCGACGGTCGGCAAGGTTAAGGCTCAGACATTTTCCTGCGTCTTGCACAGTCACGCATCGTTCCGCTGACCTCCGTGCATCCTGCGGAAAGTCAGATAGCAGGGTGCGCGGCCTTCCCGCTTTGCCTTGGCTTCGTAGCGGGTGCCGGAAAAGCCGGGCCACGGGCGGCGCCAGTCGTCGGCGCGTTCTGCCGTCCAAGTGAAGTCGGGCGATTGGATCACATGTTTCAGTGTCCAGGCCGCATAATCCGGAACATCGGTTGCAAAATGGAACTTGCCGCCCGGCCGCAGAATGCGTGCGATCGCGGAAATGCTCTCGTCCTGGACGAAGCGTCGCTTCCAATGGCGCCGTTTTGGCCAGGGATCCGGATAGATCAGATCGACGCACGCGAGCGAAGCCGCCGGCAACCACTGAAGCAGGAGCGTCGCGTCATCGAAATGCAATCGGATATTCGCAAGCTTCTTCAGCTCGATCGCCGCGAGCGCCTTGGCCATTCCGTTCACAAACGGCTCGACGCCGATGAAACCGGTGCGCGGTTGCTGTTCGGCCTGCGCGATCATGTGCTCTCCGCCGCCGAATCCGATCTCCAAGCGGACCTCGTCCACCGGATTGGGGAACAGGGCGGCGAGATCCGCCGGCGCGCGCGGGGTCAGATCAAGGGCGAGCCGCGGCAACAGACTATCGAATAGATGCGCCTGGCGCGGCCGCAAGGCATGACCCTTGCGACGCCCGAAAAAGGTACTCCGCCGGGCCTTCTCTTTGTCGGATATGGACATGGCGGTCACGACACCCGCCATGGTGGACCTCCGCCGCCGGCGCGTCGACCGGCTTTAGGCGACCGCGGTCCTGATGTCTTTCACGAGGTCGGTCTTCTCCCACGAGAAGCCGCCGTCCTTCTCCGGCGCACGACCGAAATGGCCGTAGGCGGCGGTGCGGCGGTAGATCGGCCGGTTCAGCTTGAGCGTGCGGCGGATGTTGGTCGGCGTAAGCCGCAAGATTTCGGGCAACCTTTTTTCGAGCTTCCTTTCGTCGACCTTACCGGTGCCATGCAGATCGACCAGCAGTGACATTGGGTCGGCGACGCCGATCGCATAGGCGATCTGGATGGTGCAGCGTTCGGCGACACCGGCGGCGACGACGTTCTTGGCGAGATACCGCGCGGCATAGGCAGCCGAGCGGTCGACCTTGGTCGGATCCTTGCCGGAGAAGGCGCCACCGCCGTGCGGCGCGTAACCGCCGTAAGTGTCGACGATGATTTTGCGGCCGGTCAGGCCGCAGTCGCCGTCAGGCCCGCCCACTACGAAATTGCCGGTGGGATTGACCAGGAAATCGCTGGCCTTTTTGGGCATCCAGCCGTCCGGCAGCGCTGAAGCCACGGCATCGCCAATCAAGTCCTTGACCATTGCCGGCGAGTACTTTTTGGCGTTGCGGGTCTCGGCATTGTGCTGAGTCGAGACGACCACCTTAGTGCACCCGATCGGCTTGCCGTCGACATATTGCACGGTCACCTGACTCTTCGCGTCGGGTTGCAGATCGAACAGCTGTTTCGAACGGCGCTTTTCTGCCAGCACCTTCAAGATCTTGTGCGCGAAATAAATAGGGGCCGGCATGAACGAACCCTTCTCATAGACTTCGCTCTCGGTACAGGCGAAGCCGAACATCATGCCCTGGTCGCCGGCACCCTCTTGCTCCTCGCCCTTTTTCTTTTTGGCGTCCACGCCGCGGGCAATGTCAGGCGATTGGCCGTGCAGCAGCACCTCGATGTCGGCGCCGTGATAGGAGAACCCGTTCTGGTCGTAGCCGATGTCACGCACCACGTTGCGCGCGATCTCACTGATCAGCTCCCGGTTAACCACGGCGTGACCGCCGTATTTGGTGAATAGCGGTGCCTGTCCGCGGCCCTCGCCGGCAATGACGATCTTGTTGGTGGTGCAGAGCGTCTCGCAGCCGAGGCGAGTATTCACCAAGCTGTCATCGGCGATACCGAGCCTGATGTCGTTGTCGATGAACGCGTCGAGGATCGCATCCGAAATCTGGTCACAGACCTTGTCGGGATGACCTTCGGAAACGGATTCGCTGGTGAAGAGATAATTGGCGTGTGACACTGAAAAGAACTCCCCTCGCAGGCTCGATGGCAACGCTGACCGACTATAGAGCGCGGAGTGTTTCTTGCAGCGTCCCCGCACGGGGTCAAGGTGTGGGCGAAGCGTGGGCCGACCGACGAGATCGGTGGCCCGATTGCGTTTTGTCCGACGGCTCAGTCATCGTCACCGGCGATCTCCTCGACGAGATCGACAATGCGCCGTCGAAGCTTGGGCTCCTTGATGCGCATGAAAGCCTTCGTCAGGGAGAGCCCCTCGGAGGTGGCGAGGAAATCCGAGACATAGGCGGGGGAGGGTGCCTCTTTCATTCCATCCGCCGAGCTGTGCAGGCTGGGCGCTCCTTCAAAGAAGAACGCCACCGGCACCTGCAGAATGTGGGAGATTTGCTGCAACCGGCTTGCTCCGATGCGGTTCGTGCCCTTTTCGTATTTCTGCACCTGCTGGAAAGTGAGGCCGAGCGCGTCGCCGAGCTTCTCCTGGCTCATGGCAAGCATCATGCGGCGCATGCGCACCCTGCTACCGACGTGTTTGTCGATCGGGTTCGGAGCCTTTTTGGCGGCGGCCATAACGATCTCCTATGGAACCCGCTAATGTTCCCGCTGATCGACCGGAAGGCAATCGTATTCCGAGTAAAATCGGGCGAGCACTGCAAAAAATTGTTGAAAGGCAAGCGTGGCAGGAAAGCGCTTAATTATTTGATCGAGCAATGCAATTGCGTCCTTGTTGCAATTGTAACCTGCATGGCCAAAGTTGCATCGGGGCAACCCGGGATTGAGAACCTGCTCTGGCGTCAGCGCGGTCCGGCACGCCAGCGTGAGCGCACCAGCCACAGGAAAGCGATCCCCACCACGGCCGCCACAGGTCCGTCGCCCAGGCGAGCATAGGACGTCGGAGCGATGGCCTGCGGCAGAGGCGCATCAAGCACGCCCTCGCTGTCGAGCGGCAGCGATTTGATGATCCGTCCGAGTGGATCGACCACGGCGGAAATTCCGCTATTGGCTGCCCGCACCAGCGGAAGCCCCTCTTCGATCGCGCGTATGCGCGCCTGCTGAAAGTGCTGGTACGGACCGGCGCTCGCGCCAAACCAGCCGTCATTGGTGAGATTGAGTAGCCAGCCCGGGCGTTCCCCGATTCCGACCACCCATGGCCAGCCGAGGTATCGGCCGACGTGGCGATATAGCCACCCCTCCTGCTCCGTGCGCGGAACCGCATCGCCGGGAAAAATGATCTCGTAACAGATCAGCGGCAGAAAAGCCGGTGCCCCCGGCGCGGGCTGATTGCGCCGATGGTCGCCGGGAATGAATCCGCCGCGCACCTTGGTGAGCTGCATGAGACCGAGCCGCTCAAGCAGATCCTGAAACGGCAGGTATTCACCAAAAGGCACGAGATGAATCTTGTCGTAGACCGAAAGGATCGAGCCGCCGTGGCCGATCACGTAAATCGAATTGTAGGCGCGCGTGACGGGCGCGCCGGGCGGGATGTCCGGCGGCCGGATCGCCCCGGTAATCAGCACCGTGTCCGGCGGCAGGAGGCCTGCGATCTGGGCGAGCGCATCGGCTTCGCGCGCGAGGAAGAACGGAAACGCCGATTCCGGCCAGATCAGAATGGTTATATCGCGGAGGCCGCCTGGCTGATCGGACAGGGCGAGATAGCGCCGCATCACATCCTGCTTCTGCGAGTAGTTGAATTTTTCGTCTTGCTGCAGATTGGGCTGCATGATCCGAAGCCGCACGCCCTCGACGAACTGCGTGGGGGTGCGCTCCAGCCGCATGACGCCGTAGATCGCCAGTGCCGCGATTGCGGCCGCGCTCAGCGCTGGCGCCAGCCACCGCCATCTGGTGTCCGCGCGGTCATCGGCGAGCACGGCAGGTGACGAATAGACCGCAACGGCGAGAAACGTGAGGCCCCAGATGCCGATGAGCGCCGCTCCTTGAGCGAGCCAGAGGGGAGAGATCAGTTCATAGCCAAAAGCATTCCAGGGAAAGCCGCTGAATAGGTGACCGCGCAGCCACTCCGCAATCGTCAGCGAGACCGCGAGCGCGAGCACGCGGGTCGCGCCACGCGTCCAGATCAGTCGCGCCAGGGCGAGTCCCAATGCCGTGTAAACGGCCATGCCGGCCGGGAGGGCAGTCACTGCGAATGGCAGCAGCCAGCCGAATGTCTTTGCGTCCACCAGAAATGCATGGCCGATCCAATAAAGCCCGGCGAGAAAATAGCCGAACCCGAACCACCAGCCCGCAGCTGCGGCCGCCAGCAGTCCGCGCAGGCCGGTTCCCCTTGTGCCGTCGAGGAGCCAGACCAGGACGGAAAAGGTGATGAAAGGGAGTGGCCAAAGATTGGTCGGCGGCAGTGCTAGCGTCGACGACGCGCCGGCGAGAAAGGCGATGACAATGCGCCACCACCCCTCGGCCTGTACGATCGTATCGGCGAGGCGGCTGAGCGTCACGGCCGGGGGGCGGATTTGGGTGACGCTGTATCAGAGGAACGCTTGTCGGCATCGTCGCCGGTCACTGGCGGGGAGGACGCGCTCGGCGGGGCAGGCGAGGGAGGCCGCCGTGTTACGTGGCGGCCGCCATTCTGTCTGTCGAGCCCCCGGTAGATCCTGAGCTTCTTCACGCGTCGCGGATCGGCATCGAGGATCTCGAGCTCGAAAGGGCCGGGTCCCGGAACTAGCTCCCCGCGCACGGGCACGCGGCCGATCCGGGTCGCGACGTATCCGGCGAGCGTGTCCACCTCCTGGGTCACATCGCCAACATCGAATTCGGCGCCGACGATCGCAGTGACGTCCTCGAGACTCGCGCGAGCATCGGCCAGAAACGAGCCATCGGACTGGCGCACCACGCCCGGCGGCGTATCCTCGTCGTGCTCGTCGGCGATGTCGCCCACGATTTGCTCGACGATGTCTTCGATGGATACCACTCCGTCGGCGCCTCCATATTCATCGACCACGAGGGCGAGATGGATGCGGGTCGTCTGCATCTTGGCGAGCAGATCGAGGACCGGCATGGATGGCGGCGCATACAGAATTTCACGCACGATCTTTGCCGCCGAGAGCGGCATCGATAGATCGACGGCTTTGAGATCGAGGCCGGCGGGGAGCGGCTTTTTGCGCCGCCGGTTGGCCGTTCCGCTAAGCGTGGCGCGCACGGTCATGAAGGCGACGAGGTCGCGGATATGGACCATGCCGGTGGCGTCGTCGAGGGTCTCGTCATAGACGACGAGCCGCGAATGGCCGGCACTCTCGAACACCTTCATGAGCTCGCCAAGCGCGATGTCCCGTTGCACGCCGATAATGTCGGCGCGCGGCACCATCACATCCGCTACGCGGCGCTCGCGCAGTCCGAGAATGTTCTTGAGCATGGTGCGTTCGGCCGGCGAGAAGCCGGTGTCGCCGGCACCTTCGAGCACATCCTTGAGGTCGGCACGGATGGTGCTCGACTTCCAACGAAAGATCGTCCGCAGTGCCCGCGTGAACCAATTGTCGGCGCTTTCGGGCGCGCCTTGACGCGCCTGCGGTATCAGCGCAGGCAAATTGCGGATCGCGCTCGGCTCGCTCGAACTGGGTGGGTCTGCGTCAGGCATGGAGGCTAGATAGCGCTGCGCGCAATGTAGGGATCGGGCACATCGAGCCGGGCAAGGATTGAGGTTTCGAGTCTCTCCATGGCGGCCGCCTCCTCATCCGCCACGTGATCGTAGCCGGCGAGATGCAGGAATCCGTGCACTGCCAGATGGGCAAGATGATGTGCAAAGGGTTTATGCTCGACGCGCGCTTCACGTTCCGTCGTCTCGTAGGCGATCACGATATCACCGAGCAGGCGCGGTATTCCACGAGCGCCGCGCGGTTCGTTGGCAGGAAACGAGAGCACATTGGTTGTTGCATCCTTGCAGCGCCAATCGCGGTTGAGCGCGCGGATCGCGGCATCGTCGGTCAGTACGACGGCAAGCTCGCCCACGGCGGTTGACGTTGCCGATGCCGCCTCGCCGATCGCCCGGCGGAGCAGGGCCTTGACGCCGCGTTGCGCAGTCCAAAGCGGGGAAGCAATCACGATGTCGACCGCAGGCCGCACCCCTCGCCGCCGCACAGGCGGTCGCGCGCGCCGTTTGCGTGTCACGAATGTCATCCTCCTTCCCCGCTCGCGGGGAACGCAACGCAAGCCCCGGAGACTTCATTCTTTGATGTCGCGTCCCCGCGCTGCCTTCAGCGCTGCCTTGTCGTAGGCGTCGACAATCCGCGCCACAAGTTCGTGCCGGACGACGTCCTCTGCGGTGTAGACGACGTGACCAATTCCCTCGACGTTCCTGAGAAGTCGCGTCGCCTCGGCGAGGCCGGATGTCTGTCCGGGTGGCAAATCAACCTGGCTCGGATCGCCGGTGACGATCATACGGCTGTTCTCGCCCAAACGCGTGAGAAACATCTTCATTTGCATCGCGGTGGTATTCTGCGCCTCATCGAGGATGATGACCGCGTTCGATAGCGTGCGTCCGCGCATGAAAGCGAGCGGCGCAATTTCGATCTCGCCGGTCTGCAGCGTGCGCTCGACAATCCGCGGATCCATCAGGTCGTACAGCGCGTCGTAGATCGGGCGCAGATAAGGATCGACCTTCTCGCGCATGTCGCCGGGCAAGAATCCGAGTCGCTCGCCCGCCTCGACTGCCGGACGAGAGAGGATGATGCGATCGACCTCCTTGCGCTCGAACAGCTGCACCGCGTGAGCGACGGCGAGCCAAGTCTTGCCTGTGCCCGCCGGCCCGGTTCCGAAGACCAGCGCGTGGCGACGCAGCGCGCGGATGTAAGCGTCTTGCGCTGCGGTGCGCGCACGCACGGCACGCTTGCGCAGGTTGATCTCCTCGAAGCTCGGCCGCGCGGTCGCGGGATCGTAGTCGAACAGGGAACCCTGCGCGATTGCCAGACGGATGGCGCCTTCGACGTCGCCGGACACCAGTTCGTCGCCGCGCTTGAGCTGCTCGTAAAGACCTTCGAGTACCCGCCGCGATCGCTCCACGCCGTCGCGCGAGCCGGCCAGGGTGACGTGGTTACCGCGTTGCTCGGCGACCACGCCGAGCCTGCGCTCGATCAGGGCCAGGTTCTGCCCGTACTGGCCGAACAACAGAGATGCGAGCCGGTTGTCATCGAAAGCCAGCACGGTCTGCGTTGCAGCGCTGTCGCGGGCGGCGGGCGAAGAGACGTACGATCCGCTGTCCGATCGGGGGGAGCGCAACGGTTCACGCCTCCATCAGTATCGGTTCCACGCCCGCAGATTCCGCGATCGCTCCGAACAGGCTGTTAGTCCCGATTTCCGTGACGGTGACCGCCGCAATGTTGCCGATCATTGTCTTTGGGCCCATGACCTGAACCGGCTGCAGATATGGGGAGCGCCCGACGATCTGACCAGGATAACGCCCCGACTTCTCGAACAGGACATCAAAGGTGCGGCCGCGGCATCCCGCGTTGAATTCCGCCTGATGACGGCTAATCGCGGCCTGCAGGCGGTGGAGCCGCTCGGATTTCAGCGCTTCTTGTACCTGATTCGGCATGTCAGCGGCCGGTGTTCCTGGTCGAGGCGAGTATTTGAAGGAGAAGGCGTTAGCGTAGCCCACCTCCTCGACCAGCGATAGCGTCGCGCGAAAGTCTTCTTCGCTCTCTCCGGGAAAGCCGACGATGAAGTCGGAGGAGAACGCCATGTTTGGTTGGGCGGTACGCACACGCGCGATGGTTTCCAGATAAGCGGTGCGAGTGTGGCGGCGATTCATGCGCTTGAGGACGTGGTCGGAGCCCGATTGCACCGGCAGATGCAGGTAAGGCATCAGGCCGGGCAGGTCGCAATGCGCCGCAATCAGGCTCGCGTCCATGTCGCAGGGATGGCTCGTAGTATAGCGCAGCCGCGCGATCCCGGGGACATCGGCGATACGCTCCAGCAATCGCCCGAGCGTCCAGGGCATGCCGTTGGGTCCTTCGCCGTGATAGGCATTAACGTTCTGGCCGATCAACGTGACTTCGCGCACTCCCGCGTCGGCCAGCCGCTCGACTTCGGCGACGATCTGCATCACCGACCGCGATACCTCGGCGCCACGCGTATACGGCACGACACAGAACGTGCAGAATTTGTCGCAGCCTTCCTGGACCGTGACAAAAGCACTGACACCGCGCGCGCGTATTGCCTCGCGGCTCGGCGCTTTGAGGACGTCGAACTTGTCCTCGACCGGAAATTCGGTGTCGACCACCGCCCCTTCGCGCTCGGCTCGGGCGAGCAATTCGGGCAGGCGATGGTAGCTTTGCGGGCCGACCACGAGATCCACCGCCGGCGCGCGCCGGATGATCTCCTCACCTTCGGCCTGAGCGACACAGCCCGCAACCGCAATAGTCAGGCGGCGTCCCTCGCGCGCGGCAGCCGCTTTGAGCGCGCGCACACGGCCGAGCTCGGAATACAGCTTGTCGGCTGCCTTCTCGCGAATGTGGCAGGTGTTGAGGATGACGAGGTCGGCGTCGCTGAGATGCACGGTTTCCGTAAAGCCCTCGTGCGCGAGCATGTCCGCCATCCGATGGGAATCGTAGACGTTCATCTGGCAGCCGAAGGATTTGACGTGGAGCTTGCGCGGTCGAGTCATGCCGGTGGGGTCGTTGTGCGCGCCCGGAAAGCTTCAACTCTTTGATGCAATTGCTGAATCCTGGGCCGCGGCGCCGTCAGCCAATGTCCGGGTCTTTTACCCGTCTGAGTGTCAAAAGCAAATGGGTGTGAATGACCGGCTGCGCTAGTCGGGAGCACGGATGTCGGCGTCTCTGATGACTTTCGACCACTTGAGGATTTCGGATTTGATATAGGCATCGAGTGCCTCGGGCGGGCCCGCGTCGATCGTCATCCCCAGATCGGCGAATCGCTGTCGCACGTCCGGCTGAGTCACGATCTGCGTCACCTCCCCGTTCAACCGGCGCACGATCTCGCGCGGAGTTCCAGCCGGTGCAACCAGCGCAAACCAGGTTGCCGCCTCAAAGCCGGGGAGCGCCGCCTCCGCGACGGTGGGAATTTCGGGCGCCGTGGCGGCGCGTTGCGCGCCGGTGACGGCAAGCGCACGCAGTGAGCCCGCCTTCACGTTGCCGATGACCGCCGAGAGGTTCGCAAAAATCAAATGCAGCTGACCGCCGAGAAGATCATTGATGGCTGGCGCCTCGCCACGATAGGCAACGTGCACCATCTTGATGCCGGCCTGGATCGAGAAAAGCTCGCCTGCCATGTGCGGCGTGGTCCCGAGCCCGCCCGATCCGAAATTGATCGTGCCCGGGCTGGCCTTGGCCAGCGCGATCAGATCCATGACCGATCGCGCCGGCACTGAGGGATGAACGACGAGCACCAGCGGCGAGACGCCGGCCTTTGCCACGCCGACAAAGTCTCTGGTCGCATCGATTGAGAACTTGCGATAGAGCGCCGGCGCGACCGCAAGAGTGGTCTGGGTGCCCATCATCAGCGTGTATCCGTCCGCGCCCGATTTCGCCACCGTTTCCGCGGCGATCATCCCGCTTGCGCCTGGGCGGTTCTCGACTACGACCGATTGACCAAGCGTCTCAGTCAACTTCTGCGCTACAATTCTGGCGGCGACATCGGTGCCGCCGCCTGCAGCAAAGCCGACCAAAATTTTGATCGATCTCTCCGGATATTGTTTGGGCAGCTCCTCGGCCGCGGAAGACCCCATGCCGAGGGCGAACAACAAGCCAAGCAAGATGCACGATGATCTCGGCAAGGTCTTGGCCTCGCTGGCAAGGCTCAGCGTTTCGGCTTGTCGTCGAGCGGGACTGCGTAAAGCTCGAGCCGATGATCGACCAGCCGGTAGCCGAGGCGCCGTGCGACGTCGGCCTGGAGTCGTTCGATGTCTTCCGACTGAAACTCGATCACCTCGCCCGTGCGCAGATTGATGAGATGGTCGTGATGGCTATCGGGCATCTGCTCGTAGCGCGCGCGCCCGTTGCGAAATTCATGCCGCTCGATGATACCGGCATCCTCGAACAGTTTCACGGTTCGGTAAACCGTGGAGATCGAGATCCGGTCGTCAACCGCGGAACAGCGCCGGTAAAGCTCCTCGACATCCGGGTGGTCATCGGCCGCTGCCAACACGCGCGCGATCACGCGGCGCTGCTCGGTCATGCGCATGCCCTTGGCGCTGCATAGAGCTTCGATGTCTCTGTGCTTCGGCGCGTTCACGGCGCTTCTCCGTCCAACCGCCATATCACGCCGACGGGCTGGAATCCATTGGGTCGAGCCCACGTCATTAGTGCCGGGATGTAGCCTGTGCGATTGCAGCGCCAAATCGCCGGTCACACCAGATCGCGGCGCAGAATAAGGGCGGCGGAGTCTCGGTTCGTGGAATAATACGATTCCCGGCGTCCGACTTCTTGGAATCCTGCGCCGCGATAGAGTCGCCGCGCCGGCACATTGGCCTCATCCACCTCCAGAAATACAGCGCGCGCGCCGTACGCAATCAGCCGCCGTAGGTTGGTATCGAGCAACTGTCGCGCCAGCCCCCGTCCGCGCCGAGCGGAGGCGACAGCGACCGATAGGATCTCTGCCTCGTCCAAAACGAGCCGCGACAGGATGAATCCCACGAGGAGCCCTCGTGCCATTGCGCGATGCGCGACGACGTTGCGATCCAAAAGCAAGCGCTCGAACTCGCCCTCACTCCAGCCGCGATGGAACGAGAGCGCATGGAGTGCGGCCAAAGCGCAGGCGTCTGCTGGGCCAGCATCCGACAGCACGGCTTCGCGCGCGAACAGACGAGCAATGATCCCGATCATCGCCGGGGCAGCCGCGCGGCGTTCTGTGGCTGCGCGTCGGGTGCGCGCAAATAGAGCGGTTTCGGCGGACCATGGGCTTCCGCTGCAGCGGCGCCCAGGCGTGCGATCCAGTCGATGTCGGGGGCGCCACGCTGCTCGACCAAGAGCGGCGGCTCGGCTCCTTTGGGCCAAGCCGCCGCCAGCTTCTTGGCGGCGGAGCCGATGATGCGTGCAGGTGCGGTCATCGCCGCGCGTGCGGCATCGCGCACCGTTGCTGTTCGAGGGCCGACGAGCGTTCGGCCGTTAACGCCGAACACCTGCAAATAAATGTGGTCATGGCGGGCATCGATCGCCGCCACGACTTGGGTGCTATCGTCGTCGGCAATCAGCGGGGCCGCGAATCCGGCAAGCGTGGACAGCCCGATCGCCGACTTTCCCGCCGCGAGTGCGATGCCGCGCGCCGCCGATATTCCAACGCGAAGCCCCGTAAAGCTGCCCGGCCCCGTGGTGACCGCGATGCGGTCGAGATCGCCAAATTCGGTACCGGCCCGAATCATCACGCGCGCGATGAGCGGCATCAGCGCCTCGGCGTGACCGCGCGTCATGACGACGGTCTCGCTCGCGGCGATCCTGCCGCTCGTATCGAGCACGGCGGCCGAGCAGGCCTCCAGCGCGGTGTCGATGGCAAGGACGCGCATGACTCACCTTCGCCGTCCCTGGGTCGCGGACAACGGGAAAAACGCCGACGCTCAGGTTTACTGCCGTTATCGTTCCGCCAGACTTATCGGATGCAATCGCGCCTCATCCCATGGGTCTGACTTCGACCACGTCCGGCAAATAGTGGCGCAGCAGGTTCTCGATACCGTGCCGCAATGTCGCGGTCGATGACGGGCAGCCTGAGCAGGCGCCCTTCATGTCGAGGTAGACGACGCCGTCCTTGAAGCCGCGGAAGGTGATATCGCCGCCATCATTGGCAACCGCCGGCCGCACCCGCGCTTCGATCAGCTCTTTGATGGCAGCAACCGTTTCGGAATCCTTCTCTTCGAAGAATTCATCGCTCTCTGACGATGCAACGGCATCGGTGCCGTTCACAATCGGCGCATCGGACATGAAGTGTTCCATGATGGCGCCGAGAATCGCGGGTTTGAGCTGCTGCCACTCGCCGGCGTTCTTGGTGACCGCGATGAAATCGGCGCCGAAAAAGACGCCTGACACTCCGGTGATACCGAAGAGGCGCTCGGCCAGGGGCGATTGGGCGGCCGACTCCTTGTCGCGCATATCAAGCGTACCGCTCGCCAGCACGGCCCGTCCGGGCAGGAATTTCAGCGTTGCCGGATTTGGGGTGGGCTCGGTCTGGATGAACATGGCCTGCTCCTTTCAGTCGCAGGATGAAAAACGGATCGTCATGGCATCGTAATAGGTGGCACCTCCCGGCGGAAGTTCAACCCGCCCTAAATTGCCAAGAGGGCGGGGCAATGCGCGGCGAGCCTCTTTGCCTCAGGCGCCACGAACGGGCCTAAGCGCCGCGCGCATTACGACATCGCGTCGAGTTCTTCGTCGCTGAGATGTCCCGGGACGATAGCGACCGGAATGGGGAAGTCCCCCGCGGTCTTGGCGACGCTGGAAACCAGCGGGCCCGGGCCCTCTTTGCCCGGCGCGGCGGCAAGGACCAGAATCGCCACGTCTTCGTCGTTCTCGATCAGATCGAGCACTTGCTGCGCCTTCTCGCCTTCGCGGATCACGCGCTCCGGCATCACGCCGGTGATACTGGAGGACCGGGCGGCATGGCGGTCAAGTACGGCATTGGCCTCCTCGTGCGCTTCCGCGCGCATGATGTCGGCGACGCCGAGCCATTGCTGGTTGCGGTCGTGCGTTTCGATCACGCGCAGCATAAGCACGGTTGCCCCGATGCGCAGCGCGCGCCGGCTGGCGAAATACAGCGCTCTGTCGCATTCCGGCGAATCGTCGATGACCACCATAAACTTCGGCGAGTGCCCAGCCTCGTAGCTGCGGCGCTTTTTGATCATAGGCTCCCCCGGCCGCACCGGACGACACTCTCCGGCAGACCGGCTCTTTGCGCCTCAAAATGCCGCGTGGTCACCAGCGAGGTCGTAAACTTCGAAAATCCTGCCACGGTCATCAGGGGCAGCACAAGGCCACCATGGCAGAGGGCTTGCAAGTTGTCGGATATTGCTTCGCGCTCAGTGGCGCACGAACCCGACGATGTCCTTGACCGCCTTCATGGTGTCCGCCGCGATGCTGCGCGCGCGGGCGGCGCCGTCGGCAAGAACCGAATCGATATAGACCGGATCGGCCATGAGCCGCTTCATCTCGCTGTTGATGGGGCCGAGTTTCGCGACCGCGAGCTCGACGAGCGCTGCCTTGAAAGTCGAGAATTGCGCGCCGCCGAATTCGTTGAGAACATCTGCCTTGCTCCTGCCGGCCAGCGCGGCATGAATGCCCACGAGGTTGTCGGCTTCGGGCCGCTGCTCGAGTCCTTTCTCGTCGTGCGACAGTGGCTCGGGATCTGTCTTTGCCCGCCGAATCTTGTGCGCGATCGCGTCGGCATCGTCGGTCAGATTGATGCGTGATTGGTCCGAGGCGTCCGACTTCGACATCTTCTTGGAGCCGTCGCGCAGCGACATCACGCGCGTCGCGGGCCCCTGGATGAGCGGCTCGGGTTGAGGGAAAAATGCGTCTCCGTAGCCGTGCGCCTGGATGGATTTCGCAAAGTCATTGTTGAACTTCTGAGCGATGTCGCGCGAGAGCTCCAAGTGCTGCTTTTGATCCTCTCCCACCGGCACATGCGTCGCTCGATAAACGAGAATGTCGGCGGCCATCAGCGTCGGATAGGCGTACAGACCGACCGAGGCATTCTCGCGGTCCTTGCCCGCCTTCTCCTTGAACTGGGTCATGCGATTGAGCCAGCCCAGGCGGGCCACGCAGTTAAATATCCAGGCGAGTTCGGCATGCTCGGCGACCTGGCTTTGATTGAATACAATGTGTTTCTTCGGATCGATGCCGCAGGCAAGGAAAGCGGCGGTCACCTCGCGCGTGTTCTTCGGCAGTTGCTCAGGACCGCCCCAGACGGCCAGCGGTTGGGTGATGGCGTGCAGGTCGACGACGCAATACATGCACTCGTATCTATCCTGCAGCGCGACGAACTTTGCGATCGCGCCAAGATAATTGCCGAGGTGCAGATTGCCGGTCGGTTGCACCCCGGAAAATACTCGTTCCTTGAAGGCCATGCCGGAAGCCTCGCCGATCCCGCTGCCAGATGGCACGACCGGCGGCATGCACGCAAGTCCGGCTCGTGACCGGCGGCAGACCGCCGCGCGTACGCGGGGACGCCCGATTGTCTCGAGCCATTTCACCGCTATAGTGCGCGCGCGTTTTCGGCGAGAGTTTTCAGATGGCCTCGATGCGTTTCGACGTTCTTGGCATCGGCAATGCGATTGTCGATGTGATCGCGCGCACGGATGACGCGTTTCTCGCCCGGCACAATATGCGCAAGGGCACCATGCAGCTGATCAATGAGAGCCAGGCCGCGAAACTGTACGATGCCATGGGTCCGGCGGTGGAGGTTTCCGGCGGCTCGGCGGCGAACACCGTCGTAGGCGTGGCAAGCCTCGGTGCGCGCGCGGCCTTCATCGGCAAGGTCAAGGACGACGAGCTCGGTCGCGTCTTTGCCCACGACATTCGCGCGGCTGGCGTCGCGTTTGCGACACCACCGGCCTCGGCCGGCCCATCGACAGCGCGCTGCTACGTGCTGGTCACGCCCGACGGCGAGCGCACGATGAACACCTATCTCGGCGCCGCCCAGGATTTGCACCCCAACGACATCGACGAAGACGCCATTGCTGCCGCTCGGATTGTCTACCTCGAGGGCTATCTCTGGGATCCCCCGCACGCCAAGGAAGCTTTCCTCAAGGCGGCGGAGATCGCACATGACGCAAAGCGCAATGTTGCCCTCACGCTGTCGGATGCGTTCTGCGTCGAGCGTTATCGCCCGGAATTCCTGGATCTGATCCGCACGGGCACCGTGGACCTCGTCTTCGCCAACGAGCGCGAGCTGCACAGCCTGTACGAGACGGCTGATTTCGATAGCGCGCTCCAGGCGCTGCAGAGAGATGCGCGCCTGGCCGTGGTCACCCGCAGCGAGAAGGGTTGCCTGATCGTGACGCGTGAACAGACCGAGGCGGTTCCGGCGAGTCCGGTGGAGCGCGTGGTCGATGCCACCGGCGCCGGCGACCTTTTCGCCGCGGGGTTTCTGGCCGGCCTGTCGCGCGGCGCCGACTACCGCAATGCCGCGCGCCTTGGGACATTGGCCGCCGCCGAAGTGATCCAACATCTCGGGGCGCGACCGGAGGCGTCGCTCAAGGCCATGGCGCAGGAGAACGGCTTCGCTCTTTAAAAACCGGCGAAAAGCCCGCCCTCGCTTGCGGCTTTGGCTGAAAGTCGCCGCAAGCGCCCTGAATTCCTCAGCAGACGAGGCCGTCCATACAGCGCGGGAGCGCTTGTCCACAGCGATTCACAGAAATCACTGTCGGTCGCGAGCCGTGTCTCGGAACTGTCGTGCTGATCCGGCATTGGTGGCGGCAAGTTCCAAGAGGGTTGTTGCTTGCGAGGAGGATTGTGATGGGATCGTTCGCAGATAATCTCCCCAGCCGGTTCCCAGTCGGCACGCGTTACGTGGTGGAGGGTCGCGGCGGAAACCGGGGGCGTCTTCGCATCCGTTTGCGATATCTCGAGTTTCCGGACGGCCGGCATATCCAATTACCGGTCGATCTGGGGCACCGGACGCGCTCGTACCGCCGCCGTTCGAACGGGCGGGCCACGGCGCGAAAATAATTCGCGCCCAGGAACTGCGGGGCCTGCCTGCGCGTTTAATTGCCAACGCCGGGTGGAGTGCCCCCCAGCCCCCAACCCCTCACCCATCCGGCGAGAGACCCTGGCCCGCTTAGGCGCCGGGGTCTTCCTTTTGTGGACCGTTGTGCACAAGAGGCAGCGAGAACTTGGACGCACCGCTTGCGATGAGATGCGCGAGCGCGCTACCCATGCGGGGCTCGCGTCTGCGCCGGGTTGGCGGACCTCTTCCTTCGGGACGAAACCCGGCGCGCTTCCTTATCTAAATTGTGATCGCAACACGTCGTGACTCAAGACGCGCGATCGCTGAGGCGCCCTACCACCAGATCGTCCCGGTGCACCATCTCCGCGCGGCCGGCGAAGCCGAGGATCGCGACAATATCCGCGGAGGGGCGGCCCTTGATCTTCAGTGCATCCTGGGAGTCGTAGGCGACGAGCCCACGGCCAACTTCGCTGCCGTCCGGCCCGCGGATAACGACGGCGTCGCCGCGCGCGAAGCTGCCGTTAACCTGGATGACGCCTGCAGGCAGCAGGCTCTTGCCGCTGCGCAGGGCCACGACCGCGCCGGCATCGATCGTCAAAACGCCTTTGGGCTCGAGAGACCCCGCGATCCATTTCTTTCGTGCAGTGATCGGATTGGCCGGTGTGAGAAACCAGGTGCAGCGGGCACCGGCGGTGATCGCCGCGAGTGGATGCGCGACGCGACCGGATGCAATCACCATATGGGTGCCACCCTGGGTGGCGATCTTCGCGGCTTCGATTTTGGTCTGCATGCCGCCGCGCGACAGTTCGGAGCCGGCCGCGCCTGCCATTGCTTCGATTCCAGGCGTAATGCCCTCCACCAGCGGCACCAGCTTGGCCTTGGGATTGTCCGCGGGCGGCGCGTCGTAGAGGCCATCGACGTCCGAGAGCAGCACCAGCAGATCCGCGCTCGTCATGGTGGCGACGCGCGCAGCGAGCCGGTCGTTGTCGCCATAGCGGATTTCGTTGGTTGCGACCGTATCGTTCTCGTTGATTACCGGAACGGCGCGCCATTCGAGCAATTTGTCTATCGTAGAGCGGGCATTGAGATAGCGCCGGCGCTCCTCGGTGTCCTGCAGCGTGACCAAGACCTGCCCGGCCGTGATGCCGTGTCGGCCGAGCACCTCCGCCCACGTGCGCGCCAGTGCGATCTGGCCGACGGCGGCGGCGGCCTGGCTATCCTCGAGCTTGAGCGGCCCAGCCGGCAGCTTGAGCACGGCGCGGCCGAAGGAGATCGCTCCCGAGGAGACGACGAGTACGTCTCGCTTGTTTCGATGCAGCTTGGCAATGTCCTCCGCAAGCGATGCGAGCCACGCGTCATGCAATCGGCCGCCGTCGCTGTCGACCAGCAGCGAGGAGCCGACCTTCACCACCAACCGGCGGAAGTCCGTGAGGGAGGGCATTTTGCGGGACATGCTGCGAGATTTCGTCTGACCGGCGGCAGGCGACAACCATTGTCGCGCTGGTGCGTTGTTTAGCATGCGTCTTCGGGGCTGCGCCAAGGCGTAACAGCATGAGCAAGGCTTTCATCGGTACTTCCGGCTGGACGTACGACGGTTGGCGCGGGCGCTTCTATCGCAAGACTCTGCGCAAAAGCGATTGGCTCGCCTGGTACGCCAGCCAGTTTCCGACCACCGAGATCAACGGTTCGTTCTACCGCACCCCGTCGCTCGATGCGGTGCGGACGTGGCGCGACCAGACCCCTAAGGACTTCGTGTTTGCCTGGAAGGCCTCGAAGTTCATCACCCATTGGAAGCGGCTGGGCGACACATGCCCTAACTCGATCGAATTGATGGAGACGCGGCTCAAGGTGTTGTCGCCGAAGATCGGCGCAGTTCTGTTCCAGCTCCCACCGCAATTTTCGAAGAACCGCGATCGGCTGGCGTCGTTTCTCGAAATGCTGCCGCGCGGCTACCGTTTCGCATTCGAGTTTCGTCACAAGAGCTGGTACGACGATGACATCTTCAGTCTCCTGCATGAACATGACGTCTCGCTCTGTCTATCAGACCATCACGACGCGCCCTCGCCCTGGCAAGTGACTGCCCGCCACGTCTACGTGCGCGGTCACGGGCCCGGTGGGCGCTACAAGGGCCACTATTCGGATCGGACGCTGCGCGCGTGGGCGCGCGCGATTGCGGAGTGGCGGCGACAACGGCGCGCGGTCTTTATCTATTTCGACAACGATCAAAAGAGCGCCGCACCAGCCGATGCGCGCAGGCTGATGGACATGCTCAAAATCGATCGGAGCTGACGAGTTCGGCCGATGCGCGGCCGCAAGACGGTGGTTCAGCTCAGCCCTACGGATGCCACGCTCTCGCAGTGGTCGTGGGTCGCGCTTGGTCCTGATCGATGATCCTCAATAGCGCGCGCAAGACCTCGGGAACGCCGGCACCGGTCGCGGCTGAAACGACGAGCGGCTTCTTCTCGGCAACGCGCTTTAGCCGGGCGCTCTGCTGTTTCAGCTGCTCTGGCGTCAGCGCATCGGCCTTGTTGAGAGCCACGACTTCGGGCTTGTCGGCGAGCCCCTGGCCATAGGCTTCTAGCTCCGCCCGCACGGTCCGGTAGGCGAGCCCCGCGTCCTCGATAGTGCCGTCGACAATGTGCAGCAGCACTCGGCAGCGCTCGACGTGACCAAGGAAGCGGTCGCCGAGTCCGGCACCCTCATGCGCATCCTCGATAAGACCGGGAATATCTGCGAGCACGAATTCGCGGCCGTCGATCTCCACCACGCCGAGCTGCGGGTGCAGCGTCGTGAAAGGATAATCGGCGATCTTCGGCTTGGCCGCGCTGACCGCCGCAAGGAAGGTCGATTTGCCTGCGTTGGGCAGTCCGATGATACCCGCATCCGCAATCAGCTTGAGGCGCAGCCGGATCGTGAGCTCCTCCCCAGGCTGTCCAGGATTGGCGTGGCGCGGTGCCCGGTTGGTCGAACTCTTGAAATAGGCGTTGCCGAAACCGCCGTTGCCCCCGCGCGCCACCACCGCCCGCTGACCCACTTGGGTCAGATCAGCGAGCAGGGTTTTGCCGTCTTCCTCGTAGACCTGTGTTCCGGCCGGCACCTTCAGCACGATATCGTCGCCGCTCGCGCCGTGACGGTCCTTGCCCATGCCGGCACGGCCGTTCTTGGCCCTAAAGTGCTGCTGGTAGCGGTAGTCTATGAGTGTATTGAGTCCATCGACCGCCTCTACGATGACGTCGCCGCCCTTGCCGCCATCGCCGCCGTTCGGTCCGCCGAATTCGATAAATTTCTCCCGTCGGAACGACACGCAGCCGTTCCCGCCGTCGCCCGAGCGGACGTAGACCTTGGCTTCGTCGAGGAATTTCATGATGCTCGATATGCGACGGCGGGCGCAAAAATGCGAGAGCCCGCGCGGACGCCTGTCCGCACGGCGCTGTGAAATTCAGCGATACAATCTAGGTAATGGGGAGTATCCGTCGGGAGGGGCCAGGGCGGGCCATGCCTCACTGCTGCGGCCCAATAGGCCGCTCCCGACGCTACCGTTCGCCTAGTCCGCCGCTACGCCTCGGCCCGAACGCTGCCGCGGCGATCATCGCGGCTAAAGTAACCCGGGGGCATTGCACCTCCTCGGTTGCCGTAGTCACCCCGACAGTGACCCGTACACAGTCAACAATCCTGATGATGCTGAAGGCGGCTGTCAATGGGCGCTCGGCAGCCGACGTTCAAATCATGTGTCATCACGTTCCAATTGTTAAAGACTGCATCCCACCTGCGCGGGCACCCGGACTTCAGGTGTGTACTACGGATGTGGTAGCGCTGCTGTGGGGATGGCAGTGCTGTTACAATCTATTCGGCTCGCCCCAACTTCTTAGCGAGGCCCACAGCCCGCGGTCGAGTCGGAAACGGTCGATAGGCGCGGACGAGGCGAGGGAACGGATGCGGTAGAGGCCGACTCCCGTCCACTGAAACCCACATTTCTCCAGCACTCGGCGCGAGGCCGGGTTGCTCACCCGCGCGCCCGCGTGGAGCACGTCGTAGTGGAGATCGTCGAAAGCGTAATCAATCACCGCGCGCGCGGCTTCGGTGGCGTACCCCTTGCCCCAGAACGCAAAGGCAAGCCAATAACCGATTTCCGGCGCCTCTTCAGCGCGCTCGGCAACTCCGCAGGCGCCGAGCACGGTGCCGTCACGCCTGGTGATGAGGAATACCGTCTCGCCAGAGCCTGCGTTCGCCTCACCAATAAAACGCTGCGCATCCGTGATCGCATAAGGGTGCGGAATGCGCACTGTGTTTTCCGCAATTCGGCGATCGTTGAGGAGCGTAGCGATCGTTGTCGCATCCTCCAGACGGGGCGCGCGCAACACGAGCCGCTCCGTCTCGATGAGCGGAATACGTCGGTCCCGGGGCGTTTCCGGCGAAGTTCGAAGCAACGTCATCGCACGGGCTTCCTCAAAAGCGAAGAGGGGAGCCGGACTCCCGTCTCCCCTCTTGGTACCCCGTGTGGGTCCGCCGGTTCGATGGGATCCGGCAGACCTCGATGAAGTCTACCGTCTATTCGGCCGCGGCCTCCGTCATCGGCAGAACCGATACGAACACGCGGCCCTTGGCTTTGGTACGGAATTCGACACGCCCGTTGATCAGCGCGAACAAGGTATGGTCCTTGGCCAAGCCGACGTTGGAACCCGGGTGCCATTTGGTGCCGCGTTGGCGCGCAATGATGTTGCCGGCGAGCACTTGCTCGCCGCCGAAAATTTTCAGGCCGAGCCGCTGACTATTCGAGTCGCGGCCGTTACGGGATGATCCGCCTGCTTTCTTGTGCGCCATGGCTTCAGGTCCTTACACTCGCTACTATGTAGTCAAACTTTGTGACGAAATCATCCCTTCTTCTTGCCTTTCCCGCTCGATTTTGGCTTGTCGGCCTTCTTTGCGGGGGATTTGGCAGACTTTTTGGCGCTCTTGCCC
This sequence comes from uncultured Alphaproteobacteria bacterium, assembly GCA_965652015.1. Lineage (GTDB taxonomy): Bacteria > Pseudomonadota > Alphaproteobacteria > Rhizobiales > Xanthobacteraceae > VAZQ01. Next base: position 3,071 of record CBFGVM010000010.1, on the reverse strand, counting down.
TCGGCTCGCGTTTTGGCCTTTACCTTGGGCTTCGGGGCCTCGGCTTCGGCACGTTCGCCCGCGTCGGGGGGCGCTGCGGCGACCGGCTTCGGCTCGCGCTTGGCCTTTGCAGTCTTGGTCGGCGTTGCCCCGTCAGTGAGGATTTCGGTTACGCGCACAAGGGTGAATTCCTGCCGGTGCCCGCGCTTCCTGCGCGAATTCTTCCGGCGCCGCTTTTTGAACGCAATGATCTTCGGCCCGCGGCCTTGCTCCAGCACCTCGGCGGCGACCGAAGCGCCGGAAATCGTGGGCTGACCCAGCGTGATGTTATCTCCACCGACCACCAACACTTCGCCAAACTGCACGATCTCGCCGGGACCGCCCTTGATCTTGTCGACCTTGATCACGTCCTCGGCGGCGACGCGGTATTGCTTGCCGCCGGTTCTGATGACTGCGAACATGGGTGCGTCCTCGTAGTCGATTTCCGGCGCTCGGGGTCGGTCCGGATAGGCTGCTTTACGTCCCGAGGGGCTTCGCGGCTTCAATCTCCCCATTCGGGATGTGGAGCAAGGCTCCACATTGAAATCGCGCCCTTGGCCCGGCGCTTAAAAAACGCAAGTCGGCGGCGGCCGACTTGCGGGGGATGCTTATGGCGGTCGAGGCCAAAACTGTCAAGGAACGGAGCTTTCGGCACTTGCCGCCGATCAGGTGTGCGCCAGCTTGTTGATTAACGCTTCAATTTGCCCACAGGCGGCGATTTTCCCATATAAAGCGCCGATAACGGGCCTCTCATGAGCGTGCTTGCCAACCGCCCCTTCATCAAGATGAACGGTCTCGGTAACGAGATCGTCGTGGTCGACATGCGTCGGCAGACGGGAACGATCGATGCGGTCGATGCGCGCGCCGCGGCGCGGCCCAATGGGGCGCCATACGACCAATTGATGGCGCTCTATGCGCCGCGCACGCCCGGCACCGATGCGTATGTCCGCATCTATAACAACGACGGTTCGGAGGCAGGCGCCTGCGGTAACGGCATGCGTTGCGTTGCCGAATTACTATTCAAGGAAACCGGCAAAAGCGCGCTGACGTTGGAAACGACGGCCGGATTGCTGAGCTGCTGGAAGGGCGATCGGCCGTTGATCTCAACCGTCGACATGGGCAAACCGCGGTTCGCATGGAACGAGATCCCGCTTGCCGAGAAGTTCGAGGATACCCGCATCATCGAATTGTGCATCGGGCCGTTCGAGGAGCCGATCCTCCATTCGCCTTCCGTGGTCAGCATGGGTAATCCGCATGCCATCTTCTGGGTCGACGACGTCGCTTCCTATGACCTGCGCGAGATCGGGCCGTTAGTGGAGAACCATCCGATCTTTCCGGAGCGGGCCAACGTTTCGCTGGCGCAAGTCGCTTCCCGCGAGCGCCTCGTCATACGCACGTGGGAACGTGGTGCCGGGCTTACCAAGGCATGCGGTTCAGCTGCCTGCGCTGCTGCGGTCGCGGCGGCGCGCCTGGGTCTCGTCGGCCGCACCGTGACGGTGGCGCTGCCGGGCGGCGAGCTGCAGATTGAATGGCGCACCGCGGACGACCATGTGCTGATGACCGGCCCGGTGGCCTTCGAATACGAGGGCAAATTCGATCCGGCGCTGTTCGTCGCGGGTGCGCACCAATGAGCGTCGATGTCGTCACCTTCGGCTGCCGGCTCAACGCCTATGAGGGAGAGGTGATCCGCCGTCAGGCGCAAGCGGCGGGACTCTCGGATACCGTTATCGTCAATACCTGTGCGGTAACGGCCGAGGCGGTGCGGCAGTCGCGCCAAGCCATCCGCCGGCTCAAGCGCGAGCATCCCGCGGCACGCATCGTGGTCACGGGCTGCGCGGCGCAAACCGAGCCCGAAACCTTCGCGAACATGCCGGAGGTCGCGTTGGTGCTGGGCAACGAGGAGAAGCTCAACGCCGCGACCTGGCGCGAGCACGGCGGCGTTTTGGCAGCAGCATCCTTCGTTGCCACCGAGGAGAAAGTCGCCGTCAACGACATCATGGCGGTGACGGACACGGCCGCGCATCTCATCGATGGGCTCGAAGGCCGAGCGCGCGCATTTGTGCAGGTGCAGAACGGCTGCGATCATCGCTGCACCTTCTGCATTATCCCGTATGGCCGCGGCAATTCGCGCTCGGTGCCCATGGGCGAGGTAGTCGCCCAAGTTCGCAGGCTCTGCGCGCGCGGCTATCGCGAAGTGGTTCTCACGGGCGTCGATCTCACCGGCTATGGCGCGAAGCTCCCGGGCGCGCCCAAGCTCGGTACGCTGGTGAAGCAGATTTTGAAACACGTGCCTGAGCTCCCGCGGCTGCGGCTTTCGTCGATCGATTCGGTGGAGGCCGACCCCGAACTCCTCGATGCGTTCGCCACCGACGCGCGGCTGATGCCGCATCTGCATCTCTCGCTGCAGGCGGGCGACGATCTCATCCTCAAGCGCATGAAGCGCCGCCATCTGCGCGCCGACGCCATCGCCTTCTGTGGAACGGTGCGACGGCTGCGGCCTGACGTCGTGTTCGGTGGCGATATCATCGCCGGATTCCCGACCGAGACCGAGGATATGTTCGCGCGCTCGCTGGATCTCGTGGACGCATGCGGGCTCACGCATCTCCACGTTTTTCCGTTCTCGCCGCGGCCCGGCACCCCCGCCGCGCGCATGCCGCAAATCAGGCGAGAGGTCGTCAAGGCGCGCGCTCGCCGACTGCGCGAAAAAGGCGAAGCGGCGTTGCACCGTCATCTCGAGGCGCAGGTTGGCGCAAGGCGGCAGGTGTTGATCGAATCCGGTGAACTCGGCCGCACCGAGCATTTCACGCGGGTACGCCTTGCCGCTGCCATGGAGCCTGGCCTCGTCGCCGGCGTCACCGTTGCCGGCCACGATGGTCGGCAGCTCCTCGCTGCATAGACGAATGCGAGACTATTCCTTCGCCCGCGTGGTATAAGCCAGAGGTCTTCGGGAGCCTGATATGTCGGAATTTCGCGATCACATCGTCACCAGCGTCGAGGCGCTCAAACGCATCTATGGTGAGCAGTACGGGCCATCGATCGTGAAGGAGGCCGAC